>CALEEU010000120.1 GCA_937875975.1 uncultured Opitutia bacterium
GTGCTCATGAAGGCGGGGTTACGCCTTCAGACCGTGCAGATTGGCCATGGAAATGCCAGACAACATTGCCCCCGTAACCCCCAGAAAACCTTGGTCCGTGCCGATCAGGAAGAGGTTCTCGAGGTCGGTCCGGCCGTCGCGCCGCTTCACGGTCGAGCCGTAGATGGCACCGTTGAGATGGCCGGTGAACTTACGCACGGTCCGGGGCGTGAAGACATCCGTCGAGGTCAGCGCGGCGTCATGGGCCGCGTCGCCAACGACGGGCAGATGAGCCCGGGCGACGCGATTGAGGCGGCCGCACCATTCCTGCTTGCGGGCTTGGTATTCGGCCTCCGGCAAAGCGCACCAGGCGTCATGGTTAGCAAGGGAGGTGACACGCAGCCAGCCTTCGTCCAGCGCCCTGCCCTCCCCGTACTGATAATTATTCGGAATGCAGATCACGCCCGAACGGGGGTCCACTAATTCGCTCGGTGAGCGATAGCTGAAACGCTCGGCGTCACAGAAGAAGACGATGGTATCCTTCCAGCCGAAGCTGGCGAAGGCGGCCGGGTCGTAGGTCGCAATGGTCTCGGCGTAGCCGAGGCGGCCAATGGCTTCCGCACCGGCGGCTGGAGCCGCATCGGAACGTAACCGCATCGTCTCGACCGCTCCGGCGGAGGAATAAACCGCGGTGGCGGTGACTTCGGTGCCGTCGTCCAGGACGAGCGCCGCGGCGCGACCGGCGCGCACTTCAATCTTCTGTACGCCGCACTTCATGCGCCGCTCCACGCCATGCTCGCGGCAACGGTCGGTGAGCAGGCGGATGACCTGTCGGACGCCGATGAACGGCCGCGCGAAGCCTTCTCGGAAAAGCGAACGCCACATGACCGCGAACTGGGAGACCTCGATATCATCCTCGAGCGCGCTGCCGTAGAAACAAGTCGGCAGGAGCAGCATGTCGCGGAGCAATGGGTCGCCAAGACGTTCGTCGAGCAAGGCGCGAGCCGAGCCGCCGTGGGCCTCAAGCGCGGCTTCATCCAGCCCCGCAATCCAGGCGTCGAGCGCGACGAAACGGTCGACGGACTGAGGAAATTCCCGGGCGACATCAGCCAGCAGGGAATCGTAGTCGTTGTTCAGCCGCAGGTTCTTCCCCGCCATCGTCACGCGCGAGCCGAGCTGAGGACAGAGGTCGAGCTCCTCGCGGCGGATGCGCAGCTGGCGCATCAGCTTGACCAAGGGCGCCCCTTTGACTCCTTCCGGCACCCAGTTGGTCAGCGCATGGAGACCGACGTCGTACTTCCGCTTGCCGCGGGCATAGAAGGAATTGAGCCCGCCGGCGGAGTTGTGCCGCTCGAGCACCAGGACCTTGCGACCGAACATCCCCAGGCGGACCGCGGCGGCGAGGCCGGACATGCCAGCACCGATGATGACGGCGTCGTAATGGGCGGGGGAGCTGGACACGGGGCTAAGGTCGCAGAAGTCGCCGACAGGTCAAGCGACGCCCTCAGGGCGTCGTGATGCGGATGACCTCCTCCGCCGCGTGCGTGACCTGTTGGGCGGTGATGCGGG
Organism: uncultured Opitutia bacterium; assembly: GCA_937875975.1. Lineage (GTDB taxonomy): Bacteria > Verrucomicrobiota > Verrucomicrobiia > Opitutales > UBA953 > UBA953. Next base: position 1,549 of record CALEEU010000120.1, read on the forward strand.
CCAGGGCCCGATCCATGCGCGCCAGATAGTCAGCACGGAGCTCGCCCGCGAACATCGTGGTATCGACACGGACCACTCGATGGGCCGTGCCCCACGGACGAGCGCGGGCGTAATCGGAGGGTCCGAAGACGCCGACCACCGGGGTGCCGACCGCCGCCGCGAGCTGCAAGACGGACGAATCCGCGCCGAGGAACAGACGCGACTCCTTGATGAGGCGAGCGAGCTGTGAAAACCGCAGGCGGCCGCCGGTCGACATCGCCACCGGCCCGATCAGGCCGCACAACGCCTCGGCCATGATACGCTCCGCGCCGCCGGGGCCGGCGGAGATGACGATACGTTCGACCGCCCGGGAAGCGATGAGTTCGCGGGCGACCGCGGCCCACTTATCGATCTCGAGGATCCGCTCAGGCCGCGTGGCGCCAGGGTGAATGACCGCGAAACGTCCTTCCTCGAGCATCATGCCGTGCTCCTGCATGCGCGACGGGGCGAACCACATCGCCGGCGTCTCAGCATGGAAGCCGAGGACGCGCGACATCACCTCGTGGTCGCGGGCGGCCTCATGCGGATCGACGACGGCCCCGAAGACCTGCTGGTGCATCAGCGGGCGGAGATAGAACGGGGCGTGTCCGCCGCACGCACGGACGGTGGCTCCGCACAAGGCCACCAGACGGTTCGCCAAGGAGTGACCGCCCAGGGCGATGGCGATGTCGAAGCGCTGGCGACGGAGGCGGGAAACAAGCGCCAAGACCGACCCCTCTTCGCCAAAACCGATGGTCTCGACGACCGCGGGACAACCCTCGAGGGCGACCTCGGAACCAGGCGAGGTGACGAAGGTGATCTGCGCGCCGGGATGCCGTTCGCGGATGGTACGCAAGCCCGCCGTCGAGGCCAACGCACCGCGCAGGCCGGTGAACTTGACGACCAGCAGGCGCATCTCAGACGAGATTCTTGGCCTGGTTATCCCACAGGCGGCGGAACAGGTCCGAGGAGGCGTAGACCGCCTCGCGGGTGCCATCGGCGACGATCCGCCCATCGTCGAAGACCAGCACGCGATCCACGTCGCGAATCGTGCTGAAGCGGTGGGCGACGATGAGCGTCGTCCGGCCCTTCATCAGGAGCGCCAGCGACTGCTGGATGCTACGCTCGGTATCCGTATCGAGCGCGGAAGTGGCTTCATCGAGAATCAGGATCGGCGCATCCTTGAGGAAGGCGCGGGCGATGGAGACGCGCTGGCGCTGGCCGCCGGAAAGACGTCCGCCGCGCTCGCCGACCTTGGTCAGGAAGCCTTCGGGCTGAGCCTCGATGAACTCGAACGCGCCGGCCAGACGGGCGGCCGCGCGGACTTCCGCATCGGTGGCGGCGGGCCGCCCGAGACGGATATTCTCCAGGATTGATTCATTAAAGAGCACGGGCTCCTGCGAGACCAACGCGATATTGGCGCGCAGGTCGGCCTGACGCACTTGGCGGAGATCATGCCCGTCGATGAGAATCGAGCCCAGCTGCGGGTCGAAGAAACGTGGCACCAAGTTGACGAAGGTGCTCTTGCCGGCGCCGCTGGGGCCGACGAGCGCGACAGACTGTCCAGCGGGGATCTTCAGCGTCACGTCCACCAGCACCGGGTCGGCGCCATAACGGAAGGTGACGCCGTGCATCTCAAGGTCACCGCGGATACGGGGAAGCGGACGCGCGTCGGGCGCGTCATCGACCTCGACCTTCGCGAGGATGACCTCCTCCAGACGGACAAGACCGGGGGCGGCCATACTCAGGCGACTACTCACATTGCCCAGACGTTTGATCGGGCCATATGCGAAATAGAAGGCGATGATGAGCGAAATGAGTTCGCTCATCGAAAAGCCGTTCATCGCCCCGACAGCGATGGCCGCAGAAATCCCGATGGCGGCGGTGATTTCGACTAAAGGCGAAAGGGCTTTCTCGTAGCGCACCAGCTTGCCCTGGATGCGCAGGCCTTCCTGACTGGCCTGATTGAAGCGCTTGGCTTCGCGTTCCTGCAGGCCGTAGGCACGGACCTCGCGAGCCGACTGCAGGTTCTCGACCGCGATGCTGTTCAGGTCGGAAGCGGATTCCATCCCCTGACGCATGCGGGTCTGGATGCGCACCGCGACGCTGCGCACGAGCAAGACCGCAGCCGGGACGACCAAAAGGCAGGCCAGGAACCAGTAGCCGCTGTCGTGGGAAAAGCAGATGAAGACCACATAAGCCAAGGCGAAGACCATCGACAGAGGCTGGACGATGAGATCATTCGAAACGTCGACGAGCACCAGCCGAACCGAATTGGCGTCGGCAATCAGGCGTGAAAGCAGGTCTCCGACCGAGAGCCGCCCGAAGAAGCCAAGATGAAGCTGCTGCAGTTTGGCGAACACGTCACGCCGTACGGCCTCGATGACGCGCAGGCCGGCGAGATTGAGGAGATAAGTCGAAAAGAATTCGCCGACTCCGCGGATCAGCATGACCACGGGGAGGAACGCGACCGCGAAGACCATCTCATAGCCCTTCGGCAGATAAAGCGCCGGCTGGCCGCCCAGCCACTCCGGCCACGTCAGGAGAGGAGCGGCGCGCGCGGCGGCATCACCGAAGACGGCCGGCAGGACCTTTCCCACGAGAAACGGCAAGCCGAAGGCATTGGCGGCCGCGAAGACGATGGCGGCGAGCAAAGAGAGGAAGAGGAGCGTGCGGCTTCCCTTCAGGTAAGGCAGGTAGAGCTTATAGCGGCCTCGGAACACGCCACCAGCGTGGCCGCGAGCCACGCCGGTGGAAACATCAAATCTGTGCTATTTCTTCCTCGGGAACGCAACCGAGAGGGCGATTGCGAGGGCCAGGACGAAACCGATGATCGAGAGGGAGACCGAGGTGGGGATATGCACCCGACCATCATGCACGAGAGCCTGCGCCCAGCCAGCGAACTGCCCTTCGGGGTGACCCACGTTGGCCGCCCAAGGCAGGATCATCTTGACGCCGATGAAGACCAGGATGAAGGACAGCGCGGGCTTAAGGAAACGGAAGAGGTGCATGAAGCCCGAGATGGCGAAGTACATCGAGCGAAGGCCCATGATCGCGAAGATATTCGAAGTGAAGGCGATGAAGCGCTTCTCCTCGATCGGCATCTCGACCGGCAGAATACCGAGCACGGCGGGGATTGAATCGATGGCGAAGAGCAGGTCGGTGCTCTCGATGACGACCAGGACCACGAAGAGCGGCGTGAAGACGCGGCGCCCATCCTCACGGGCGATGAAAGCTTCGCCGTGCAGGCGATTCGTGACCGGCAAGAATCGCCGGATCATCCGGACCACGAAGTTCTCGTCGACGCCCTTCCCTTCGGTCTCGTCATGCGAAAAGGCCATCTTGAGGCCCGTGAAGAGGAGGAAGGCGCCGAAGATCGGCAGCAGGATGGTGAAGCGATCGACGGCGGCGATGCCGGCGATGATGAAGATCGCCCGCATGGCCACGGCGCCGAGGATGCCCCAGAAGAGGACGCGATGCTGGAGATGCGGCGGGATGCTGAAGTGCGCGAAGACCAGGATGAAGATGAAGAGGTTGTCGACGGACAGAGCCAACTCCAGGACATAGCCCGCGGCGAAGAGCTCGGCGTCTTCAGGCCCGCGCCAAGCAGAGAGCAGGAAGGCGAATCCGACGGCCAGCGAGACCCAGACCACGCACCAGGCGACGGCCTCCTTGAAGCTAGGCGCCTCATTGGCCTTCTTCTTGAAGACGCCGAGGTCTAGCGCCAGCATGAAGCCGACGAACCCAAGGAAGGCCGCCCAAGCCCAATTAGGAATCACCAAAGGAGCTTCGGTAACGGCGGACAGGAAGGCGGACATACCCCTGAAGTTAGCTTAAACGCAGGGGAGTCAAGCCCACCCCGCTCATGCGGGCTTGCCCGACCGCACCGACCGCGACTAACTACCCTTCGCGTTCCCGTAGTTCAACGGATAGAACATTGGTTTCCTAAACCGAGGATGTGGGTTCGATTCCCGCCGGGGACAGCGACGCGGACAGGGGACTACTTCTTGAGCCGATAGGCCTGGATGCGGGTGCTCGGAGTGCGACGATAAATCTCATCGACGTCCTGGAGCCTCATCAGGGTCCAGGGAGCCAGGATGCTGTCTCCGTTCTTGGTCAGCACGATGTCATCCACGATATGGACGCAGGAATGCAGGCCTTCGCCATCATCCAGGAAGCAAAGCACGTCGCCGAATCGGTAGGGCGCATCTACCGCCACGTAGTCTCTAAGGAGGTTCTCAGCGGCCTGCTGGGCATCAAGGTAGATGTCCTTGGGCTCCCGATTGAAGAAATTCAGGGAGGTCCAATGGCAGTCCGGAAAGCGCCCCTTGAGACCCAGATCGAGCTCCGGGAAGCTGTAGACACGGAGGCGAAACGCCGCGGGGAGGAAGTGGGTGACATCGACGATCTGCTGGGCCCGTCGCTGCGTCACCGCACGGATGAAGGCCAAACGCGGGGTCCCCACCTGGTCAGCGGTCCAGTAATCGATGAAAGTCTTGCGGTCCACTGTCAGCGGCAAACGGAGGCCGATCACCAGACTGCGCACGCGGGTGATGGTCTGAAAGACGGCGGCCACCTCCTCGGGCCCCTTGGCTAGGGCGAGCAAGGCCTGCACATCGCTGAAAACGAGGGCGCTGCCTCGGCGCCAAAGCAGTTTCCTGAAAAGGGCGCGCTGCTCTGACGTGAGCGTGACGTCTTCCAGCCAGTCGTCGACATCGCCACCCAGCACAAAGACCGGATCGCGCTGGTATTCGTTCGCCGACGACTTGGCGAGCTCCTGGTAAAGGGCGCTGCGCACCTCCATGCTGAGGGCGACGAGATCCTCCCGCTCGGGCAACAGGACGATGGTGTTGCTGCTCTCCACGAGTCGCACTGGACTAAACAGCCTCGCGATGACCGGCTCGGGCACGCCGGCCTTGGCCAGGACCGCACGGACACCGCCCGCCGTGTTCTGCTCGAAAGTCCAGCGGGTCACCGTGGACGGCTTGGAGATCACCGCCAGCAAAGACTCCGGCGGCTCTAAGTAGACGGAGCGGACTTCCAACTGACCCCAAGGACCAGACTTCGTCAGCCACATCGGCTCGACCGCGGCTCCGCCGACGACTCCCCAGCAGACGGCGACCAGAAGGCAGAGGGAGCGAGGAAGACTGAGTTTCACACCTTTTTAACAACAGAGATGTCGCAAAGTTCCAAATAAAATATGACGATAGGTCGCCGAAAGTTCGGCGAGGCCCCGGCGTTTCGCATTGTAGCGGCCATAAATTCGTCGCACGGATAGGGACCTTTCCGCCGTGCCCAGCCCCAAGCCCAAGAAAACCGCCGCTCCCGCGCGTGGTCGTACCGCCAAGACACCCCCCCGCCGCCCCACCAAGCCAGGTCGACGCCAGGCCGACGCCGCCTCCACCTCCACGCCCGAAGCCGCGAAGGCGCAGCCCAACCAGCGCATCGGCGTGCTGATCGACGCCGATAACGTCTCCCACCAGCACCTCCCCACCCTGCGCCGCTTCATCGGCGAGACGGAGATCTCCGCCGCCCGTGCCTACGGCGACTTCAACGGCCGCCTTAGCGGCTGGCGCGCCGCCGCCCAGGACTGGCCTGAACTCGATCTCGTCGACCAGCGCAGCTACACGCCCGGCAAGAACGCGGCCGACATGCGCCTGACCATCGACGCGGTGAAGCTGATGGCTGGCGCCAACCCGCCGACGACCCTGATCTTCGTCACGAACGACAGCGACTTCACCCCGGTGGTCGAAGACGCCAAGCGCCTCGGCGTCCGCATCATCGTGATGGGCGAACGCACGCACAAAGCCCTCCGCTCCACGGCCCATCATTACCTGAACCTTTCCGAACTGCGCGCGCGGCTGGACGACGAACAGTCGGCCAAGTCCGACCCGCGCATCGCCCTGGGCCTTCTCGCCCAAGCCCTTCGTGCGCTGACGCCGAAGAACAAGGAAGTCGGCGCCCTGCTCGACCAGTTCGAGAAGATGCTGCCCGAACTCCGCTTCGCCGACGCCCCGCGCCCGCCACGCGAGCCCGGCCCCCGGCGCGAAGCCCGTGAGCCCCGCCCGGAACGCGCCCAACGAGAGCCCCGCCAGGCCCGCGAACCGCGTGCGCCGCGCGAAGCCCGCCCGACGCCGGATAACTCCGGCCAGGATTACCGCGACCGCCCGAACCTCTCCTCCGCGCAGCAGGCCCAGGGCAAGGCCGAGGCCGACCAGCGCCGCGCGCAGCTGCAGCAGCGACAGGATATCATCGACGCCCTCGTCGACGTCGCCACGGGCCTCGCGCCCGAAGGCGAATGGCTGAAGGTCGAGGTCATCAAGAAGTTCCTCCTGCAGGAACACCCCGGACTCGAAGCCAACGCCCCGCGCTATGCGAAGTTCTATCGCATGCTCGAGGACACCGGACGCTTCGACGTCCAGCTCCAGGGCTCGACGGTGATGGCCCGCCTGAAGGAGTAAGCCTTACTTCCCGATCGTCCGCGCGAGGAAGTCCAAGGTCGCTTCGGTGAGGTCCGGCTTATCCGAAGCACTGCTCACTTCGGCGCCGGCGACGACGCCCGTTCGCTTCCACCCTTTTCCCTTAGGGTGTAAATCGAAGGTATGGGGCGCGCCCTCGACGACGATATACTCATAGGGGGTCTTCGCGGAGCGCAGCGCTTTCGCCATGTCATCCGACTGGGCGATATCGACCGTGCTGTCAGCCGTGCCGTGCAGGATGAGCACCGCCGGATCCTGCGCGTCGCACTGGGACTCAGGTAAGTAAGCGGCCTGCTCCGCCGGCGAAGCCCCCGGGACGATGCCCTTACCATGCTTGGAGAAATTCACGACGCCGTACATGTCGATGACCGCGGAGACCTTGGCCGAATGCTTCGCGGCCGGATCGCCGCCCGGACCGGTCTTGTCGTCCGAAAGGCCGACCATCAGCGCAAGGTAGCCGCCGGCCGAACCGCCCGCGACGGCGATCTTGTCCGGATTGACGCCAAGCTCCTTCGCATGCGCCCGCAACCAGCGGACGGCGTTGCGGCAATCGGCGATGTTCTGCGGCCAGACGCCCGGCTTGTCCTTCGGACCGAGGACATAATTGCAGCTGACGACGACATAGCCGGCGCGGCAAAGGTCGGCGCTGACGCTCGCGGAGCGATACTCGGCCTTGTCGCCACCGGTGAAACCGCCGCCATGGATGAAGACCACGGCCGGACGATCCAGTCGCTTCGGACCGGACGGAAAATAAAGATCGAGCTTCTCCTTACGATGGGCCCCGAGAAAAGGGATGTCGCTCAGGCGGTAGGCCGGATTCGGCATCCCCATCGTATGCGGCGCGGCATACGCTTCGGCCGCGAGCGCGGGAACCTGGGCTGCTTCGACCGCCACGCCGGGCTTGGCCAGTTCGTAAATGCGGAGCTTGGAAATATCGGCGGCGAAGGCAGACACCGCGACGAGCAGGACGAGAAGCGGACGCATGAAGGCAGTCAACGGTCAGACCGAGGTCAGGACAGCGCGTGGGCGTAGCCGTCGACGATCGCCTGCAAAGAGGCTTCGACGAGGTTTTCGCTGACGCCGACCGTACCCCAGGAGGCCTTGCCGTCGGAGGAGCGGATGACCACGCGGGTCTTGGCCGCGGTGCCGTCGGCGCCGCCGAGGATGCGGACCTTGTAATCCACGAGGCTGACCTTCGCCAACTTCGGGAAGGACTTCACGAGGGCGGAACGCAGGGCCTGGTCGAGGGCGTGGACCGGACCGTCGCCTTCGGCGACGGTCAGGGACTCCTTGCCGGCGATGCTCACGCGGACGACGGCTTCGCAATAGGCGGAGCCCTTGGCGCCACGCGCGGTGACGTGATAGGAGGCGACCTCGAACGGTGCGGCCTTGCTCTTGCCGATGTGACGACGGAGCAGAAGAGCGAGCGAGGCTTCGGCGTCTTCGAAGCTCCAACCGCCGTGCTCGAGCTTCTTCAGCTCATCGAGGGCGGTGGCGGTGGCGGGAGAATCGCGATCGAGGTCGATGCCGAGGGACTTCGCCTTGAGGACGATGTTGCTGCGGCCGGACTGGTCGCTGACGAGCACGGTGCGTTCGTTGCCGACGACGGTCGGATCGACGTGCTCGTAGGCGGCAGAGAACTTACGGACCGCGTCCACATGCGTGCCGCCCTTATGGGCGAAGGCAGCGGTACCGACCCACGGACGACGCGGATCGGGGGCGAGGTTGGCGACGCCGTCGACGAAGCGCGACAGGCCGGCGAGGCCCTTGAGCGAGGTCGAGGAGACGCACTTCCAGCCGAACTTCAGCTGAGCGCACGGGATGACCGCGGTGAGGTCGCAATTACCGGTGCGTTCGCCGATGCCGTTGACGGTGCCCTGGACGTGCGAGGCCCCGGCTTCGAGCGACGCGAGGGCGTTGGCGAGGCCGAGGCCGGCGTCATCATGCGTGTGGATGCCGACGGGGGTCTTCTTCAGCGCGGCGATGGCGGCGCGGGTGGCCGCGGCGACTTCGGCCGGCAGAGAGCCACCGTTGGTATCACAAAGCACCACGCGGTCGGCACCGCCGGCGACGGCGGCCAACATGGAGGCGATGGCGTAGGCCGGATCTTCCTTCCAGCCATCGATCGCGTGTTCGCAATCATAGACGACTTCGCGGCGATGGGACTTCAGGAAAGCGACCGTGTCGCGGATCATCTCGAGGTTCTCCTCAGGGGAACAGCGGAGGACTTCACGGACGTGGAGGGCGGAAGTCTTGCCGTAGATGGTGACGACCGGGGTATCGACTTCGAGGAGGCCGCGGACCTGGGCGTCTTCGGAGGCGCGCACGCCCTTGCGGCGGGTCGACCCGAAGGCCGCCAGCTTGGCGTGCTTGAACTTGATCTTCTTGGCGCGGGCGAAGAACTCGACGTCGCGGGGATTGGAGCCCGGCCAGCCGCCTTCGATGTACGTCATGCCGAAGCGTTCGAGCTCAGCGGCGATGCGCAGCTTGTCATCAACGGAGAAATGAATGCCCTGCCCCTGCGAGCCGTCGCGGAGGGTGGTATCATAGATTTCGATGGAGCGTGCCATGGTGGTGTGGGTGGGAAAGAGGTGTAAAGGGAGGGGGCCGTTCCGGGCGCCGCGGAACGGGGAGTCGCCCGTCGGGCGTTCCGTTCAGCGGGCTTAGAGCCCGATGATGGTAATAATCGCCGGAATGATGGCACGACCGGCCGCGGAGCGGAGGGAGGTCGAAGACTGGGCCAGGGATTCCATGACGAAGGCCCTGACTCCAAGGGCGGAGACTTAGAGAGTCAAAGGCAAAGGAGCCCGAAGCAGGTCGACGCTCGCCAAAAGGCCCATAAATGCCCATTAATCAGCCCATGCGCCGCCTCGCCGCCTTCCTCCTGCTCTTGGCGGGCGCCATCTCTTCGCCGGCCCAGTGGCAGATTTTCGCGGAGAAACTGCCCAAGCCCGGCACGTGGGCGCGCTACCAATATGAGACTATCCGCGAGGGCAAAGTGGTCTCGAAGAGCGAACTGAGCCTCTCGATTCGCGCCGGCATGGACGTCAGCGGCAAACCGCACGTCTGGTTCAATGTCGAACCCGTCGGCTGGTTGGGCTCGCGCGAACGGGCACCGCTTCGCCTGCTCCTGAGCGCCGACATGAATCGCGAGCGGGCCAGCCGCCTCATCGAGAACTCGCAGGAGATCGTGTTCTCCAATCCTGTCAAAGGTGCCTACCACATGACCCGAGAAGACATCGCCTGGGTCTCGAAGTGGGCGAACCTGACCTATGCCAGCGAGCTGAGCGCAGATACACCTGCACAGGAAACGATCGAAGCCAGCGGCAAGAGTTTCGCCTGCGAGCGGATGAAGATGCTCGCGAGCACGGTGACCGACCCGCCCATCGTCCCGAAGCAGACCATCGAATTCAAAGGTACCGTCTGGCGCTCCGACGCGACTCCCTTCGGCGTCGTGCGAGCGGAGTGGGTCGAGAAGACCACGAAGAAAGACCGCAACCGCGAGGAGACCCGCCGGCTGACCTTGCTGGCGAGCGGCTGGGAGACGCCGCCGACTGAGCCCGTGGACCGCGGCAAGGACTTCTCGGTCTGGCGCCTGATCTTCAATCGCTGAGGCCTTAAAAGGACCAGCCCACCCGGGTTAAATCGGATGGGCTGGCGTTAAATGGTGGCCTGAGTCGGAATCGAACCAACGACACGACGCTCTTCAGGCGTCTGCTCTACCAACTGAGCTATCAGGCCAATTAACTGGACGTTCAGAAGGACAAAGCCCCCCTCCCCTGTCAATCCGACAAGAAAGGGAGGCTTAAAAAGGCCTTCAGAAGCTGAATTTCCAAGCCGACAGGCGGCGTTCGACCTCGGCGATGACTTCGCCTTCGCCGGCCTCGCCCTTGTCGGAAACGAAGGTCACGGAGAAGCGGACAAACGAACCGCAATCATCCCACGGCACGGTGGAGATCAGGTGCTCGGTGATCATCCACTGCGAGAAGGCTTCGCCGGAATCGAAGCTCACCGTGCCGGACGGACCGGTGGCGGACTTCGGGGCAGGCATGTAGAGGAAGAAGCCGGCGCCAGGCTTGCGGACCTGGAAGCCGAGCTTGGCGAGGACGCCGACGAGCTTGTCCATGCGGCGGGAATACTTGGCGGCGATGGCCTTCGGGATGGAGACTTCGTCGAGACCAGCGGCGCCGGCCTTCTGGATGCCGAGGAACTGGCCGGAGTCGGAATTGTCCTTCACATCGCCGTAGGCGCGGACGAGCAGCGCGTTACCGGCGACGAAGCCGATGCGCCAGCCGGTCATATTATGGCTCTTGGAGAGCGAGTGCAGTTCGAGGGCCACGTCCTTCGCGCCCGGGACCTGCAGGATCGAGACCTGCTCGGCACCGAAGTGGAGCGAGCCGTAGGCGGCGTCTTGGATGACGACGAGGTTGTGCTGCTTGGCGAAGGCGACGACTTCCTCGTAGAACTTACGGGTGGCGACGGCGCCGGTCGGGTTGTTCGGGTAGTTGAGGACGAGCACCTTGGCCTTGGCCAGGATGTCGGCAGGGATGGACTTCAGGTCGGGCAGGAAGTTGTTCTCGGCGGTGAGCTTCAGGTTGTGGACGAGACCGCCGTAGTACTTGGCGTGCGTGCCGAAGACCGGGTAACCCGGGACGGTCATGAGCACATAGTCGCCAGGATTGATGAGACAGCCTGGGAGGATCGAGAGCGCGGCCTTCGAGCCGATCGAGTGGAGGACTTCGGTGTCGGCGTCGACCGTCACGCCGAAGAGATTCTGCATGTAGCGGGCGGCGGCCTGCTTGAAGTCCGTGCCACCGTTGTCGGAGTAGCCGCGATTCTCAGGCTTGGCGGCTTCGGTCTGGAGCGCCTTCACCACCATCGGGAAGGCCATCTCGTCGGGCTCGCCGACGCCGAGGTCGATCAGGGCGACGTCCGGCTTGGCCTTCTTGGCGGCGGCCTTGGCGCGCTTGATCTTTTCGAACTTATAGATCGCGGTCGACTTGCCGTAATTGACGCCGCCGATGCGTTCGGCGAAGAGCTGCTGGATGTAGGAGTCGGACATGGTGATAAGGCCCTAAAAAGAGGGGGAAGACGGCCGATGGCAAGCGGACTCCTCCCCCGGCCTTGCCATGTGGCATCCGACGTCGAAAATAAGGCCATGGAACCCAGTCTCGAGGATTTAGCCCGTGAACGCCGCGAAAGATGCAACCCAGGATTCCCTTGGCGTCTCATCGGCCTCATCGCCCTCTGCCTGGCCATCGGCGGGCTCGGCTCGGCCGCCACGATGCCGGAGATCAAGGGCTGGTATGCCGGCCTCGTGAAGCCGTCCTTCAATCCGCCCAACTGGATCTTCGGCCCGGTCTGGTCGACGCTCTACGTCCTCATGGCCTGTTCGGCCAACGCCGCATGGACCGACCGCCCGGCCCGCCGGACGTTCTTCATCATCCTTCTGGTCAACTCGCTCTGGTCCCTGCTCTTCTTCGGGATGCATCGCCCGGACCTCGCGCTGATCGATATCCTCGGCTACCTCATCCTGCTCGTCATCTGGATCCGCCAACTCTGGCCGCAGCATCGC
>CALEEU010000121.1 GCA_937875975.1 uncultured Opitutia bacterium
CCGACGGCGAAGACCGTTCGGCCCTCTGGCTGGGCGGAGCCGCCACGCCCCGCCGGGCTCCGCTGCACTGGGAATGGATCTCCGGCGTCCAAGGAGCCCAGGACGGCTACCAGCCTCCGCCCCTCTGCGTGCGCGACGGTGACTGGAAGCTCTTCGTCGACCATGCCGGCAAGAATGCCCAGCTCTTCGACATCCCCAAGGACCCTGGCGAACACCATGACGTCGCCGCGCAGCACCCAGAAGTCGTCAAGACGCTGACCGCGAAGGCCCTTGCTTGGAATAAGACCCTGCCCGCCAGCCCCGCCCGCGATAAGTTCATCGCCAACGGGCAATCCAAGGGCACGGCCAAACCAGCCCCTGCCAAGGCCAAGAAGACGCTCGACCGTCCGAAGATCTTCGACGGCTGGGACAAGGACAAGGACGGCTTCCTCGCGAAGGATGAATTCATCCCGCACATGGGCGATCAGGCCGACGCCCCGGCCCGCTTCGTTCGTTTCGATAAAGACAAGGACGGACGCCTCTCGAAGGATGAGTTCGTCCGCGCCGGCAACTGAGACCTTAACCATGCGATTCCTCACCCTCCTCACCCTCCTCACCCTCCTCGCGGGCGCCGCTCTCGGCGCCCAGGAAGCCCCTAAGACAAAGGCGCCGGCCAAAAAGACCAAAGCTGCCGCGCCCAAGTCCGACGCCTATTCGGCTTCGCTGCCCAAGCCCACCCACGCCGGCGTCCGCTATGGCGAACATGAGCGCCAGGTGCTCGACTTCTGGCAGGCGGAATCCGCGACACCGACGCCGTTGGTCTTCATCATCCACGGCGGCGGCTGGGTCGGCGGCAGCAAAGAGCGCGCGGAGAAGTTCGCCGACGTCGCCGCCTTGCTCAAGGCCGGCGTCTCGGTCGTCTCCATCAACTACCGCCTGATCAAGCGCGACCCCGCGGTCGACACCTCGCCCGCCGTGAAGGCGCCCCTGCACGACGCCGCCCGCGCCCTGCAGTTCGTGCGCAGCAAGGCCGCCGAGTGGAACCTCGACAAGACCCGCGTCGGCGCCGCCGGCGGTTCGGCCGGAGCCTGCTCCAGCCTCTGGCTGGCCTTCCATGACGACCTCGCCGACCCGAAGTCGGCCGACCCGGTCGCCCGCGAATCCACCCGCCTGACCTGCGCGGCCGTGACCGGCCCGCAGACGACCCTCGATCCGGCCCAGATGAAGGAGTGGACGCCCAACAGCAGCTACGGCGGCCACGCCTTCGGCTTCAAGACGTTCGCGGAGTTCCTCGCCGGCCGGGAAGCCATCCTGCCGCTCATCGCGGAATATTCGCCTTATGCGCTGGTCTCGTCCGACGACCCCGCGGTCTACATGACCTTCGGCGGCCCGCCGGCCATCGGGCAGAACCAGAAGGACCCCACGCATACCGCGAACTTCGGCGCCAAGCTCGCCGAACACTGCGCGACCAAGGGCGTCTCCG
>CALEEU010000122.1 GCA_937875975.1 uncultured Opitutia bacterium
GCGCGGCGGACGGCCGGGCCATCGCCAAGCTGGGCGAAGCTGACGTCACTCCGCTCAAGAAAGCCGGCTGGTCGCCGACGAGGCCGTTCGTCGCCAAGGATCGCGACGGCAAGTTCGACATCTGGGGCGTCGTCACCCGACCGCATCCCTTCGATCCGAAGAAGAAGTATCCCGTCATCGAGAACATCTATGCCGGACCGCATGGGTCGTTTGCCCCGCGTTCCTTCAACTGGTGGAACCGCATCCATCGTGAGCTCAGCCTGCAAGGCTACTACGTCGTCCAAATGGACGGACGCGGCACTAATAACCGTGGCAAGGAGTTCCATCAATCCAGCTGGCGCAACCTCAAGGACGGCGGCTTCCCCGACCGCATCGCCTGGATGAGGTCACTTGCCAAGGCCGAGCCCAACGTGGACCTCGGTCGCGTGGGCATCTTCGGCGGTTCCGCCGGCGGACAGAACACCGCCCACGCCCTCCTGCTCCACGGCGATTTCTATAAGGCCGGGGCGGCTGACTGCGGCTGCTACGACAACCGGATCGATAAGCTCTGGTGGAACGAGCAATGGCTCGGCTACCCCATCGGCCCTTGGTATGAGGCGAACTCCTGCGCCAAGCATGCCGCCAACCTCCGCGGCCGGCTATTCCTCTCGGTTGGCGAGTCCGACACCAATGTCGACGTGAAGTGCAGCTACGACTTCCGCGACGCCTTGCTGGCCGCCGGCAAGAAGAAACAGGTCGAGTTCCATCTCGTCCCCGGTGCCAATCATGGGGCAGGCGAATCCAACGAGATGCGGGAGAAACGCGCCCGCTTCTTCGAATCCGCCCTCGGCAAGCCCCTTCCTCTCTCACCATGACCACTCCCGCCCCCGGCCTGATCGAACTTAGGCTCAACAACGTCGGCCAGCTGTTCAACACCATGGACCCGTCGCCGTTCCATGAGCGCGACCTGGATCATGACGCCGAGGAATTCATCCTGAGCTGGGCGCGCGAACACGAAAAGGATTCCGACCTCCGTATCCGCATCGTACTACGCCAGCCCGAAGACGCCGAGTCGGCCCGGTTGGTCAGAGAATCCATCCAACATTATTTTACGTATCGTGCACGCATCGCCCGCCACGACCTCGGGGAGCTCTTCCGTGAAGGCCGGACCTCACTCCTTATCGGCCTACTCTTCCTCGCGGCCACGCTGGTACTGCGCGACCTGATCAACCCAGGCTATCGGCTGGGTAATTACCTGCATGAAGGACTGACGATCTGCGGCTGGGTCGGTCTCTGGAAGCCCATCGACATCCACCTGTACCGCTGGTGGCCCCTCCGGGCCCATGGGAGGCTCTTGATGAGGCTTTCCGGCTGTCCCGTCGAAGTCGTCTTTGAGGCCTGAAAGCAAGGTCGCCCTGCGCTTATGAGGCCGGTTAGCAGAGGCGAAATAACGATTTTTTTACGATGAGGCATTGACTGAGGGGGAGCCCTGCCCCAATCCCAACCTTTCGCATGCAGAATTTCGCGAGCCAGTGCCTGGACCAGACCAAGGCCCTCCTCAAACTCAACTTCAATTCCCTTTCAGCCGACGGCACTGTCGTGCCGGTCGAGGGGGAAGTCTCACGGGCCGATGAGCCCGGTCACGCCGCCCTCGCCTTCGGGGAGTACTTCCGCGCCACCGGCGAACTTCACCTCGACCGACAGAACATCGCCGAGATCGTCGCCCGGACGATCACCGGCCAAGTCCGGATCAGCAAAGGCTCCGACAACGGCATGGCCTTTGCCTGCCTTGGACTTCTCGCCTTCGGTCCGACCCGCGAACGTAATCCCGTCTGGGAAATCCTCGACGAAGCTACCCGTGCCCTCATCGACGAGCGCCTGGCCATCGAGAATGACCATCATGACCACGTCCAAGCCTTCGATATCGCCAAGGCGGTCTGTCGCTTCTCCTTTGGCCTGACCAAGAAAGATGAAACCGGTCCGCTGGTCGACCGCTTCATGGATCGCATCGCTGCGGCCTCCACCGGGGGATTCCAGGATGAAGCCTCCAAGGCCGCGAACGCTGACAACTTCGGCGGCGCCTTCGACCTGTACGGCGTCGTCTCCTTGATCTTCATCCGCCAGTCGCTCCAGCTGCACGCCAACATCCAGCTCCGCGATTCCAAGCTGCCGAAGCTGCGCTCGTTGGCGGAGAAATACATCCGCGTCATCATGGACACCGTCCGTGATGACGGACTGGGCTGGTCATACGGTCGTGGTATCGGTGCCTACGGTCAGATGCACTGCATCACCCTCCTCCTCCAGGCCCTGCGCGACCGCTGGGTGCCGATCGACAAGGAGCCGCTCGCTCGCGATCTCGTCCGTCGTCTTTACGCCAACTTCTTTACCACGTTCTTCGACGCCGAACACGGGCTGATCATCGTCCGCGACGCCGAACGTGACACCATCCCGGGTCACACGACCCGCATGGCCAACTTCGACGCGGCCCGTTATCTTTCCCAATGGTCGCGCCTCGCCAAGACGATCGGGGGCGACCTCGAAGTCGTCAAACCCCTCAGCCGCCTGCCCGTCTGTCGTTTCTTCTCTTTTGACAAGTCCCCGCGCAAAGAGCAGGGCTTGCTCTCGTATCAGGATCCCGCCTCCGGCCTGCACATCATTCTGCCGCTGGTGTCGGCGGGTTCGCACCGCTTCTCCGACTCGCTAGCCTTCCCGCACATGCCGGGCGTCTTCGACTGGCCATCCAACCAACAGACCAGCCCGTTCATCCCCGAGTTCACGATCGCCGGCAAGGTCTACACGCCTTCCTTCTACGGGAAGAACGCCCAAGTCGCCATGGGCACCAAGGCCGGCACCTACCACTTCCGCTTCGACCAGCCCGACCTCATCGACCGCGACGAAAAGCTCTCCTCGAACATCGCCTCGCTGAAGGTCGATTGGGAATTCAACGGTGGCCGGATCATCGGACGTTTCACCTTGACCGCCAAGTCCGCCGTCATGCTTGAGGATTTCCGACTCGTTCTCCCTATCGCCGCGACGCATTCGCGCATGACTCCGGGCAACGCCCTGGTGCTTGGCGCCGAATCCCATCGCTGCGAAGTGATCAAGGACGACTTCCACTCCACCTGGGCCGAAACCAAGGTCGTGAGCGATAGCCCTAAGCACCGCACCTGCTGGGGGAAGGTCCACTTCTACCAGACCCTCCAGCGCGATAAGTCGATGCCCCTGCGCGCCGGCATGACCTACTCCTTCGAGATCGCCTACCAGCCCCACGTCGTGCGGGCCGGGGATGCGGCCTGAGGTCGGTTTACCCGTCCGCCCAGCCTTCGGGGTTGTCCTAGGCCCTTCCGATGCCCTATTGCCTAGGGTATCTTTTCATGCCCAGTCCGTTCTACATCACCACGGCCATCGACTACGCCAACGGGTCGCCCCATCTAGGCCATGCCTACGAGAAAGTGCTCTCCGACGTGATCTCACGCCATATGCGCATGAGCGGCCGCAAGGTTCACTTCCTCACCGGCCTGGATGAGCACGGCCAGAAGGTCCAGCAGACCGCCCTCAAGCGTGGCGTCGAGCCTCAGGCCCTCGTCGACGAGATTGCCGCGGTCTTTAAGGGCATGCTCGGCGATCTTAACATCTCCCACGACGATTATATCCGCACGACCGAACCTCGTCACAAGAAGGTCGTGCAGCAGTTCTTACAGAAGCTCTTCGACCAAGGCCTAATCTACAAGGGGCAGAAGACCGACTGGTATTCGACTCGTCAGGAACAGTTCCTCACCGATAAGGATCGGGATGCGGACGGATCTTGGCCTGAAATCTACGGCGAGGTTACGCAAACGACCGAAGAGAATTTCTATTTCAAGCTTTCGCAGTTCCAACCCTGGCTCGTCGAACACATCAAGTCGCACCCCGACTTCATCACGCCGCGCTTCCGGCAAAACCAAGTGCTCGAGTTCCTCAAGGAGCCGATGAACGATCTCTGCATCTCGCGTCCGAAATCCCGCCTCACCTGGGGCATCGAGCTCCCCTTCGACACCTCCTTCGTTACCTACGTCTGGTTCGATGCGCTGACCAACTACTACTCTGCCGTGGCCGACAAGGGATTCTGGCCCGCCGACGTCCATGTCATCGGCAAGGATATCCTGTCGCCCCCGCACGCTGTCTACTGGCCCTGCATGCTCAAGGCCCTCGGCATCGAGCCCCCGCGCCAGTTGCTCGTCCATGGCTGGTGGACCGTCAATAACCAGAAGGCCTCCAAGAGCTCCGGCAACGCCACCAACACGCTCAGCTTCGCCGACTCACACGGGGCCGATGCGTTCCGTTACTACCTCTGCCGCGAGATGGTCGTCGGACAGGATGCCGACTTCTCAACAACCACCTTCGAGAACCGCTACAAGGCGGACCTTGGCAACAATCTCGGCAACCTCGTCAATCGACTCCTCAACATGGTCGGACGCAACTATGCCGGCGCAATCCCAGCCGCCGCCGCGGACGAAGAGCTCGAAAAGAACCTCCGTCAGCTCTGGAGTGATTCGATCAAGAAGTACAACGAAGCCTTCGCCGATTATCAGGTCAGTCACGCTCTCGAAGCCCTCTGGGTCTTCATCAGCGCCATGAACGCCTACATCGAAGCGCGTGCGCCTTGGAAACTCGCTAAGTCTACTGAGGCGGACGATCGCGCCCGCCTCGATTCCTGCCTCGCGCACGTCGCGGAAGGCCTTCGCCTCGTCGGCACAATCCTCACTCCGGTGATGCCGGCCACCTGTGACAAGCTCCTGACCAACATCGGTCGCCCCGTCGCCACCCATTTCGAAGGCGAGCTGACGTGGTCCGCCGCCTGTACGGGCTCAAAGGTCGCCGAAAAGTGCATCCTTTTCCCGCCGATCGAGGCTCCGACCGAAACTCCTTCGGCCTGATTGGACAATTCC
>CALEEU010000123.1 GCA_937875975.1 uncultured Opitutia bacterium
GCAATGCATGAGTTCCAACGGTGGCTACGTTTTCGTTAACAAGTACAGCGGATCTGGCATTTTAGAAACCTATCGCTGGAAGGCCTCCGATTACAGTAGCGTCGAGTTGATCAAGCCAGTTGGCGTTAACGAGCTGAATGTGAACTTCTCGTCCGCCGCCGGGGACAAGGTCTTTGGCACTTATTACCTCTCCGGTGGCTATAGGCTCTTCAAATGGACCGAAACGGGCGGTACGACCCCTGATTTGGCTTCTTCCCTTCCGGTAGGTAACACTGACCTGAGTGGAGTGTCGTCAGACCTTCGCTACCTTTATGGCTATTTCGTCGCTGGACCTTCGACCTACCACACATTCCGTTATGACGATACGACCTCGACGACCATCGACCTTCAACAGGGTCTCAGCGGTAATTATTATTTTCCGTCCGCGATGTCGCCCGACGGAAAGTATATCGTAGGCCAAGAGAATTATAACACCGCCTGGCGATGGTCAGCCGTCGACGGCTATCAAACTGTGAGCTCCTGGCTTCTGGCAAATGGAGCCGACCCAACTATCATCGGCAATTGGACCTTCACCACTGCGGGCGGAATCTCCAACGATGGTAAGACCGTCGTCGGGAAAGGCACGCTGTCAGGTAATAGCCGTATTTACATCGCCTCCGCTGCCTCCGGTGTCGCCGACTACGAGGTCTGGCTGTCCTCGATCAACGGACAGCATCGCGTCTACAATGCCGGTTCGACGCTCGCGGGCCTGCCGCTCGAAGGCGCCCACCACCGTCCGATGCTTTCCTTCGATCGCATGGGCAAGGAATCCCAAGCCTGGGCGACCGGCGACTTCGGCTCTTCCTCCCGCCTTCGCGATGTCCACGTGACCACCGGTGAAGCGGGCATCAACTGGAACGTCGGCAAGACCGGCCTCATCGGCTTCGCCGTCGGCCATGGCATCCAGAATCAAGACCTCGCCCTCAATGGCTCCTCCGCCACGAAAGGCGACTTCGCCCTGCTCGAGTATGACTACCGCCCGGAAGGCACGCAGTGGATCGTCTCCTTGCTCGGCATGGTCGGCTCCTGGGAATCCAAGACTAATCGCGGCTACGACAACGGAGCCGGTACTGACTACTCCTTCGGCGTCTCTGACACGATCACCCGCTCCGCTCGCTTCCGCGTCGACGCTCCGTCGGTCACGACCTTCGGCGGCTTCGGTCTCGCGCCCTACGCTTCCTACACCGTGACCCAGACCGTGGTCGGAGCCTACACCGAGACCGGTGGCGGCTTCCCGGCCTCGTTCGACGAGCAGTCCCATAACGCCACCGAGGCCCGCCTCGGCGTCACCGCCGCGAAGGATCTCTCCGCCGCGACCAAGCTGCTCTTCACCGTGGAAGCCATCCACCGCTTCGACGGTGCCGGCCCGGCTCTCACCGGCCAGGACGTCACCGGCGGCGTGTCCTTCAACCTCCCCGGCGTCGCCCCTCGCGCCGACTGCGTCCGCTTCGGCTTCGACGTCGATCACAAGCTCAGCGCCGACACCCTCCTGAATATCTCCGCCCACGCCTCCACCGTCGGCGAAGCCCACGACGTCTCCGCCGCCATCAGCATTCGTCGGGCCTTCTAAGCGCGAAGCTTCGCTTCGCGAGCGGACACGTGGGCAAGTGGACACGTGGACAAGAATCAAGACAAGCCGCCCACCCGGGCGGCTTTTTGTTGATGCTCGTTCGCCGGATGGTGAACGAAAGGTAGGGGCGAGGCTACGCCGCGCCCTTTCGCATCAATAGGGCATGACGTAGTCCTGCCCCTACCCTCGGCCGCCCTGCGGCGGCCAGCCATGAGGTAGGGACGTGATTGCTA
>CALEEU010000124.1 GCA_937875975.1 uncultured Opitutia bacterium
GACCGGGTCGGGTCCGTCGAGGCGGGCGGCGAAGGCCCTGGCCATGTCGAGGGTGAAGCCGTTGTTGAGCAGGGTGAGGGCCTGCAACGGTGAGGTGGTGTTCGCGCGCTTGGGCGAGGCGAACGCGATGTCGGGCAGGTCGAAGTCGTTGAGCACGTCGACCACGCTGGCGCGGGCGTTCTGGTGATAGACGGAGCGGCGATAGGTCTCCGGTCCGGGCGTATCGAGCGGGATGTAGGTGGAGACGTTGTTGACGAGATAACGGTAGAGGCGGAAGCCCGGTCCGCCCATGGGCTCGAGCTTCAGCTGCCCGGCGGTCGCGAGCATCGTGTCGCGGATCTCTTCGGCGCGCAGACGGCGCGGCGGGAAGCGCCAGAGCAGGCGGGCGTCCTTGTCGGCTTTGGCGGCGGATTCGCTGTAGTCCGCTGACTGCAGGTAGGCCTGCGAGAGGACGATCTCGCGGTGCAGGGCCTTGAGTTTCCAGTCGCCCTTGATCAGGCGCTGGGCGAGGAAGTCGAGGAGCTCGGGGTGCGTGGGCCTGCTGCCCATGAACCCGAAGTCGCTCGGGGTATCCACGAGGCCGGTGCCGAAGTGGTAATGCCAGAGGCGGTTGGCCAGCACGCGGGCGGTGATGGGATTGTCGCGGGTGATCCATTCGGCCAAGGCCACGCGGCGTTCGCCTTCGCCGGCGTCGGCCTTCAGGGCGTAAGGCTTCGTGACGAGGTCCAGCACGGCGAGGCTGGACGGGACGACCTGGGCGGCGGGCTTGGTCGGGTCGCCGCCTTTCTCGACGAAGGTCGGTTCGGGTTTGGGCTGGTGGGTGCCGATCCAGGCGGCGGGGAGTTTCGGCACCGCGGCGATGCGCCGGTCGACGTCGGCCAACTGACGGCCGAGGGCGCCGAGCTGCTTGGCTTCGGCGGGCGTGGTGACTTCCTTGCGGACGCGTTCGAAGGCGTGCGCGGGCGACCAGGCTTGGCGATCCGAGGAGTCGGCGACTTTCTTCCAGTCCTTGCCGTCGAGGGAGACGGAGATCTCGTACTCGCAGGGCGTGGCGCCTTGGGTGTTGTCGCGCAGGAGACGGCCCTTGGCGGTGCGGTAGCCGAGACGCCCGATCTTTTCGATCCGGGGCAGGGTGATGACCAGTTCGGCGGGGCTGCCGATGAACCACTGCGCGCCTTCGTCGCCATCGATGGCCAGGGCGGCGCTGTAAGCCGCGGGGAAGTCCTCCGCCGTGGCGCCCTTGGCGCCTTCGGCTTTCGCGCCGTTGGAGGCGAGGGCGACATTGCGGGGCGTCGGCTCAGCGGTCCAGATCTCGAACTCCGAGATACGTCCGCCCACGCCGCTCTTGGGGTTGGCGGAGGTCGCGGACATCGAGAGCTTCACGAAGCGCGCCTCGGTCGGGGTGATGGTTTCCTCGGTCAGCAAAGTATCCGCCTTCGGGCGAGGATACTTCCGGGCCGCCAGCAGGGCTTTGGCCTTGGCTTCGACGGCCTTGGTGAGGGCATCCTGCTCACCGACGACCTTGGCGCGTTCTTTGTTCAGCGGAACCATCGCCGCGTTGAAGGCCTGGGTCTGTTCCTTCGTCGCGAGCGGGCGGCGGCCGTGGACGACCCCTTCGAAGGCGGAGCGGATACGGTAATAGTCCTCGGTCGGGATGGGGTCGAACTTATGGTGGTGACAGCGGGCGCAATTGATCGTCAGGCCGAGGAAGGCGCTGCCCGTCACGGTGACCATGTCGTCGAGCGTGGCGGAGCGGATGACCTTCTTGGCGACCGCGTCCTGGTTGCCCACGTCGTCATACGGGCCGGCGACAAGGAACGCGCTGCCGACCTCGACCGCAGGGTCGAACTTGCCGAGCACGTCTCCGGCGAGGTGCTCCCGCATGAACTGGTCGAAGGGCTTGTCGTCGTTGAGCGAGCGGATGACGTAGTCGCGGAACGGATAGAGGTCATCGATGACGAAGTTACGTTCGAAGCCGTTGCTCTCGCCGAAGCGGACGACGTCGAGCCAGTGGCGGCCCCAATGTTCGCCGTAGCGAGGCGAGGCTAGCAGGCGGTCGACGAGGGCTTCGGTCGCCTTACGGGCGTCGGCCTGATGGGCGGCGACGAAGGCGTCGACCTCGGCCTGAGTGGGCGGCAGGCCGGTCAGGTCATAACTCAGACGACGAATCAGCGCCTGGGGCTTGGCCGGGGCGCGCCGGGTGAGTTTCTGCTCGGCGAGTTTGGCGTCGATGAAGCCGTCGATATCGGCGTGCTTGAAGTCCTTGGCCAGCGGCTGGAGCGACCACCAGGACTTGTCGGCCCGCTTCGCTTCGGCGGTGGCCTGTGTGCGCGGATCGGGGGCGCCCATCTTGATCCAGGCAGACAGGTCGGCCAACACGGCGTCAGGCAGCTTAGGCTTCTTCGGCGGCATCTCCATATCCTCCTCGATGTGCAGGACCGTTCGTAGGAGCAGGCTGTCCTCCGGCTTACCGGGGATGATGACCGCCTTACCAGTGTCGCCGCCTTTCTGCCAGCCCGCCTTGGAGTCGAGGTAAAGCCCGCCTTTCAGTTTCTTGGCCTTGGCGCTATGGCATTCATAGCAATGTTCGACGAGCACCGGACGGATCTTCTGTTCGAAGAAGGCGATGCCAGCCGGGTCGTCGGCGGCGACGACGCGTCCGGCGGCGAGCAAAGCGAGGGTGAGGCTCAGGCGGCTCATGCGAGGACCGGCTTGATGACGTGGCCGTGGACGTCGGTGAAGCGACGGTTCACGCCGTTGTGGTAGTAAGTCAGCTTCTCGTGGTCGAGGCCCAGCAAGTGGAGCACCGTCGCGTAGAAGTCGTAGCAGGTCGCGACGTCGGTGACGCTACGGCGGCCGAAGTCGTCGGTCGCGCCGTAGGAGACGCCACCCTTCACGCCGGCACCCATCAGCCAGGTCGTGTAGGCGTCGGGGTTGTGGTCGCGTCCGGTGGTGCCGTTCTGGTGGGTCGGCATGCGGCCGAATTCCGTGCACCAGATGACCAGGACGTCGTCGAGCATGCCGCGCTGCTTCAGGTCCGCGAGGAGGGCGGCGGTGGGCTGGTCGAAGACCGGGCAGTGGCGGTCATAGTCGGCCTTGAGCGTGCGGTGGGCGTCCCAATTGAGGAGGCCGTCGACATTGCTGGCGCGGGAGGCGCAGTAGAGGCTGACGTAGCGCACGCCCTGTTCGAGGAAGCGACGGGTCAGCAGGCAGTTCTTGGCGTAGGCCGCCTTGAGCGGGTTGGCGTCCTTCGTGCCATAGAGCGCATGGACGTGCTCCGGTTCGCGGGAGAGGTCGCTGACTTCCGGCGCGGCCAGCTGCATCTTCGCGGCGAGCTCGTAGGCCGCGATGCGGGCGCGGAGCTCGTCGTTCCCCGCGTGGGCTTCGGCGTGCTCGAGATTCGTGGCGCGGAGGAATTCGCGGGTGGCTTCGTCTTCGGCGGGGGAGATGCCGGCGGGGCGGTCGAGGTTACGCAGAGCCTGCTGGGCGGCCATGCTCACGCCTTGGTGGCGGGCGGGGAGGAAGCCGTTGCCCCAGTTGGCCTTGCCGTTCGGCGGTTCGCCGCGGATATCCTGGACTGACACGTAGGTCGGGAGGTTCTGGTTGAGCGAGCCGAGGGCGTGGCTGATCCAGGCGCCGCCGCTCGGATAGCCTTCGCGGGTGAAGCAGGTGTTCATCGCGACGCAGCCCGGGCCGTGGGTGTTGCTGCGCGATGTCATCGAGTGGATGAACGCGATGTCGTCGACGTGCTGTGCCATGTGCGGCAGGTTCGAACTGATCATCTTGCCGCTCTTGCCGGCCGGCTTGAAGGCCCACGGGGACTTCATCAGATTGCCGTTCTTGCCTTGGAAGGTGACCTCGACCGGACCGGGCAGGGGAGT
>CALEEU010000125.1 GCA_937875975.1 uncultured Opitutia bacterium
TGCGTGCGCGAACTTCGGGCCACCGGCGAGGATGTTCGCCTGCTGCTCGTCCCGCGCCACTCCGAACGCCGCGCCGAAGTCGCCACTGAAGCCAGCGCCAGCGGGCTTTCCTGGCACCAACGTTCCACTGGCGGAGCCGTCGCGCCCGCCGATACGATTATCCACCTTGCCGACACCACCGGCGAACTGCGCCGCCTCACCCGCGCGGCGGACCTCGCCTTTTGCGGCAAGAGCCTCCCTCCGCACGAAGGCGGCCAGACGCCCGTCGAATGCGCCGCTGCCGGCGTCGCCATCGTCTACGGACCGCGCATGTCGAACTTCCGCGATATCTGCCGCGGACTCGAGCAAGCGAAGGCGGCCTTCAAGGCCAAGGACTCTTCCGAACTGACCGCCCAGCTCGCCCGGCTGGCCCAAGACGCCACCGAACGCAGCGAGATGGGCCGTCATGGCGAAGCTTGGCACCAGGGTAATCGTGGCGCAACCGAACGCACGCTGTCCTGGCTACTGGACGGTCAGTCGACCCGATAAGCCTCACGCAGACGACGTGCTTCTTCGCGCAGTTCGCCGCCGAGGATGATCTCACGCGCCCGCTTGGCGCCGGCCGCCGGGTCCGTCGCCTTGCCCGCGACCCAGAGCGACGCGCCCGCGCTGAGGCACAGCGTATCCATGAGGCCGTCGGAAACCCCGCCGACCAGCAGGTCGCTGAACATCGCGATGTTCTCTTCGGGCGTACCACCGCGCAGGTCCGCGACCGTACAGGCCTTGAAACCGAAATCGCCGGGCAACCAGACGGCATCGACGGAGGCGAGTTCGCCGCAACCGCGCACGCGTACTTCACCTGCCGTGGTGATCTCATCCATGCCGCCGCCCGCGCGCGAGTGCGTCACGAGGCCGCGTTTCACGCCGAGCTCGCCGAGCGTGGCTGCGAGCGGCTCGACCCAACGTTCATCATAGACGCCGACGACCATGTGCGCCGGCTGGGCCGGATTAATCAGGGGACCGAGGACATTGAAGACGGTCTTCGTGCCGCTTTCGGCGATCTTCTTGCGCACACCGAGGATAGCCTTGAAGGCCGGATGGAAGGCCGGCGCGTAGAGGTAGCAGAAGTTCGCCTGCGCAAGGCCACGGAGCAGCTGCGCGTCCGTGGCTTCGAGGGTCACCCCGAGTCCGGCGAGGAAATCCGCGCTGCCCGACTTCGAGGTGATCGAGCGGTTGCCATGCTTGAGCACCGGCACGCCGGCGGCGGCCACGATGAGCGCGCTCGCCGAGGAGATGTTAAAACTGCCGGAGCGGTCGCCGCCCGTGCCCACGATGTCGATGCCCCTCGCCGGCCAGTCGCCAAAATCAGTCCGGCGCGCGAGCGAACGGTAAGTCTTCGCGAAGCCGGTGACTTCCGCGGCGGTCTCGCCCTTGTGCGCCAGCGCCAGCAAGAAGGCTTCCTTGTCCGCGTCTACGACCTGCGCGTCCGCCATCGACAAGGCGGCAGCGGCGGCTTCGTCCGGAGCGAGGTCGCGTCCGGCTGTCAGCGCAGCGGTCAGGGCAGGAAGGTCCGTAGCCATGCCGGATTAGCCACGCTCAGGGCGTTCGGGACAAGGGCATTTTCGCCACAAGGGGTTTGCAACGGGGGAAAAGCACCTAATGATGGACCCTATGGACGATGGCGACCACCCCCAGGGCGACTTCGACGGTTCCGGCAACGCCTCTTGGGGCGAAGCCGACTGGGCTGGCTATCTCCAACGCAACGACCTCGAGGTCGGACGCTTCCTTTCTTACTACACGGAGGTCAAGGACCTGCCTGATCGACTCGATATCAGCGCCCGCCGCATGGGCTGGGAAAACGCCGATTGGGCGCCGGGCGACGGACCGGAGGAAGTGAACGACGCGGACGAAGAAGGCCCCGACCTCCCCTACTGCATCCACCAGCATCCCGTCTACGTGGTGTCGCGCGCGCTGTGCCTGCAGCTCACGCACTCCTTCCATCGCCTTTGCACCGTCGCTGGCCCGCAGATCACCGCCGTGGATTCGGCCAACATCATGCTCTCCTTCTGGGATGCGCAGCACCAGATGGTCATGGCGATCAACGCCACGGACACCGGGGACCTCCCGCTCGCGCTCGTGCACATGAAGCGCGCCCTG
The DNA here is from genome assembly GCA_937875975.1 of uncultured Opitutia bacterium. Lineage (GTDB taxonomy): Bacteria > Verrucomicrobiota > Verrucomicrobiia > Opitutales > UBA953 > UBA953. The sequence goes on from CALEEU010000125.1 coordinate 2,137, forward strand.
GCTGCCATCAACTATTCAATTGGCCTCACCGCAAGCATCCCGAGCGGAGCGCGCCTCTCCGCCGCCGAAGCCGCACAGGATATCGAGTCGACGCTGTTTGACCTCCGCGAAGTCTGCCTCCGCGTGATGGCCGACTGCCGCTGGGACGGGAAGAAGAAGTAGGGCCTTAGGCCTCGCCCTTCTTGTCCTTCGCCATGAATTCGATGAGTCGGTCGCTGAATTCCTTGGCGGAATCATGACCCATGCCGCGCAAGGCTTGCACCATCGCGGCGACTTCGACGAGGCGGGCCATGTCACGCCCTGGACGGACCGGGATGGTCATGTGCGGCACCTTGCGGCCAAGGATTTCAAAGGTCTCAACCTCGAGGCCCGAACGTTCTTCGTCCATGCCGGGCTGCCAAAGCACGAAGGTGACCACGAGGTCGATGCGTTTCTCACGACGGACGGAGCGGACGCCGAAGATCGAGGCGACGTTGATGATGCCGATGCCACGGCACTCCATGTAGCCGCGATTAAGCTCCTTAGAAGTACCCTGCAGCTCACGGTCACCGATCAGCGTGACGATCACGTAGTCATCCGCGACAAGGGAGTGACCACGCTCGATGAGGGCGAGGGCGCACTCGCTCTTGCCGACGCCGGAGGCGCCGCGGAGCAGCACGCCGACCCCCTTGATGTCGACCAAGGTGGCGTGAAGATTGGTGCGCGGAGCGAACTTCTCCTCGAGGAGCACGGTGGCCTCCGCCGAGAAGTCCTTGGACTTGAGCTGGGTGCGGATCAGGGGGACGCGATGGCGGTCCGCGATGCGCAGGAGCAAGTCGTCAACGGGCAGGCCCCGCGAAACGACCACTGCGGGGATCTGCTTGAAGAAGACGTCGTTAAGCAGCTTCTCGCGAAGCAGAGCAGTCTGGTCGGAAAGGTAGGCCATCTCACCGGCGCCGAAAAGCTGCAGGCGCTTGTTGGCAAACTCCTTGAAATAGCCGGTCACCGCTAAGGCAGGACGATTGAGCGACTTCTCCGAAATCATGTTATCGAGGCCCTGCTCGCCCGCGAGGAGCTCCATCTGGAGCATGTCCTTGAAGGATTCGAAGAACTCACGGACGGAGACGGATTCCAGGCGAGTATCGGGGGCGGGGTCGTACATGGCGTCAGAGTTTGAAGCTTTCGCCAAGGTAGTGGCGACGGCTCTCAGGATTATTGACGATTTCAGAGGGAGTGCCAGAAACAAGCACGCGCCCCTGGTGGATCAGATAGGCCCGGTCCACGATGGAAAGGGTTTCCCGTACGTTATGGTCGGTAATCAGGATGCCGATGCCACGGGCCTTAAGCTTACGGATGATCGACTGGACCTCGGCGACCGAGATCGGGTCCACCCCACTGAAGGGCTCATCCATGAGCAGGAAGCGCGGATTCGTCGCGAGGGCGCGCGCGATCTCCAAGCGGCGACGTTCGCCGCCGGAAAGCGTGAAGGCAGGCTGTCGCGCCAGCTTCTCCAGGCCGAGCTCGGTGAGCTGCTGGGCGGTACGGTCACGGCGTTCGCGCTCGTTGAGATCCAGAGTCTCGACGACGGCCATCACATTCTCCCAGACGGTGAGTTTACGGAAGATGGAAGCTTCCTGCGGAAGATACCCGACACCATTGCGGGCGCGTTGCCACATCGGCATGGGGGTGACGTTACGTCCGTCGAGAAAAACGCGGCCATGGGTGGCGGGGATGAGGCCGACGACCATATAAAAGGTAGTCGTCTTACCGGCACCGTTTGGGCCGAGCAGTCCGACAATCTCGCCCGCGTGAAGCGATAGGCTGACGTCTTGGACGGCGACCTTAGCGTCGTAATGCTTAGCCAGAGCCTGTGCCCGGATGACGCCCTTCTCACTCGTTTCGGCCATGTTTACAGGAGGAAGCGGTCAACGTCCGTTGTCGAGGTTTTTGACCTCCGGCAAGGTGAAGTCACGACCGAGGAAGATCTTTGGGCGGACTACTTGTCCGGGGTTGGCGTCGTCAGGCGCGGAATCCATCCGCCAGGCGTGCGTGCGCATGTCGTAGGTGACTTCCTTGGCTGGCACGCCTTCGTTACCGAGCCTGTCAACGATACGGGCGTCGCCAATGAGGCGCGCGCTGCCCTTCTCTGGCTGCATCTCCAGGGTGCGTCCCTTGGCCGTCGTACCACCCGCGACGACGACGACGTTGCCGCGGCCGACGACCTGGCGAGCCACGAGATGGCCGGCCTTATCCGGGGCCGCCATGCCTTCGAGCAGGTCGCAGGTGGCGTCAGTGCCATCGGAATCCATCGCCACGGATCCACGGAGAAAGAACTTGGTGAGTTCAGGCGTCGTCAGCACCTCATGGGCGTCAGCGATGAACTCCACGTTTTTCCCACCGGTAGACGTCAGGAAAAGATGCGGGCGGGTCGCACCCGAACCGCCAGACATCGTAAGCAGACGGGGGCGGCCAGCCAGCGCATCCTTGGTCAGCACTTCCTCGATCTGGACGGCCGGCGTGAGGTCGATCCGTTCAGCGGCACAACGCAAGCCGGGTTGCACATAACGCACATTGCCGGACAAAATCGCCTTACTGAGTTCGTATTCCGAAGGCTTCTTCGGCTTGGGCGTCGCGAAAGCTACCATCTGATCCGACTCAGTGGTGACGGTACCAGCGACATAACGCACTGCCCCCATCATCTCAACTTGCATGGCGCCATCTTCGGTCACGACCACGATCTGATTGGCTTCGGCGAGCCCAGGCGCTCCGCCGAGTTCGCCCGCAGGTAGACGGATGGCGGCACGGATGCCGGGACCAGAACGAATCTCGAGGCGATCCTTGAGCGAATTGGTGCGAATCGAGAAGCCGGCCGCCTCGAGCCCGCGGGCTTCGCGTAGTCGCGGAAGTTCCTGGAGATCGAGGATCCGTTTGGCTCGATCCCAGCGGGCTTTACCAGCCTCGAACTGATTGCCCTCTAGACGACCTTTCACGCCGCCTTCGGCCACGAGTAGGCTCGTACCGTCGCGACCTTCGGTGGCGACCAGCCGGCGGGCCGTGAGGTCGGATTGGGCGGAAAGAAAGGATGCGTTGTCCTGCACCTCGACCTGCGAATTGCCCGTGGCAACGTCGCGGCGGATCGTGACAAGCTCTCCCGCGAGATCGGTCGGCTCCTGCTGCTTGCGCTGGAGATGCAGTTTCACCTGCTTGCCGTCACCGGCGAAGAGCTGTGTCAGACCGAGTTTCGGCTGGTGGCGGAGGCGCTGTGCGGAGGCTTTCACCTCCGGCTCCTCGAGTTCGACATGGCCGACGAGTTCGGCGGAGTCATCCTTAGGATCAAAGGTCGCGCTGTCGCCGCGCAACGTCTGCTTATCCAGCACGCGGACCACTCGGCCAGATGCGACGACGGAACGGCAGGTCGCGTCGCCACCCGGGCCGTCACTGACGAGGCATTCGAGTCGCTCACAGGTGGTACGCTCGCCAAAACGTTCGGCTACCACACCGCCCTGGAAGACCATCAGCGTGCCGCCTTCGACGGGCGTGGCGTCCATGCGCGGAGCGCGGAGGCGCAGGCGCTTGGACAGCGGCTTGGCGAGATCGAGTTCGGCTACGACATCGGCGAGGATCGCGAAGCTGTCGCCCTTGGGCGTCGAACGCCAGCTCCAGCCCTTGCCCGTCAGATTGAACGCCGGCGACACCGATTGGACGACGCCGTTACCTTGCGCCGCGCGCTTAGCCGGCACCATCGTGCCCTGCGGGCTCGTGAAGACAGCCCAAGGCTTACCGCCGCGGAGCGACTGCACCTTGATCATTTCCATATCCCAGACGCCCGCCTCGGCGGCCGGACGCATCACCACGGCGGTCGCTTCCCAGATTTTCTCCGACTTCTCGTCCTCCGAGAAACCCGCAAAGGATCCGCCCAGGACATTGCGGAAGGAGACGTCTTTCTGCTGCGCCATGGCTCCCACGGCCAGGAAGAGGCAGAGATGGAAGGCTCGCATGGCCTTATGACATCCAGCGGCGAGGGCTTATCAAGCGATTATGCCTTGGGCGCCCGCGGAAACGGCCGATCCGAGACGAAGGCAGGCATTTCGGCGGAACTCAGGACCTCGCCGACTGCGAACGGATATCCCGCTAGGAATTCGCCAGCCGGAAGCATCTTGCCACCTGGGCGTTGCAATTGCGTCACGACCAGGACGCCCTGGCCGCAAGCAATCCTCACGCCAGCACGATCGGCAGCCACGATGGTACCAGGCGCGGCAGCAGCCACTGAGTCCTCGACCGTCGCAGCACCGACCTTAATCAGGGCGGCACGATGTTCAAAGGTAGAACCCGGCCAGCCCTCGACGGAAAGAATACGCTGACGCAGGACGGTGGCAGGCTGACGGAAATCCAAGGGAGCATCAGCACGCGTCAGGCGCCGAGCATAGGTAACCTTAGCCTCGTCCTGCGGAACTGGGACGGAGGTCGCGGAGAGCACGGACGGCAGTGCGGCCGTGGCGAGTTCTCCGGCAATGACACCGAGGCGGGCGCGGAGCGCCGCCCTGCCCTCGCCGGGTTGGACCACGGTCCGCGCCGAAGCATGGATAGGTCCCGCATCAAGTTTACGCACCACCTGCTGCATCGAGACGCCGGTCGCAGCCAGACCGAGTGCGAGGGCGCCTTCAACGGGCGTGGCTCCGCGCAGCTCAGGTAGCAGCGAGCCATGGAAATTCACGAAGCCCAGACGCGGTGCGGCGAGGAAATCTTCCTTCAGCAGCTGGCCATAGGCCATCACCACGCCGAGGTCGGCTTGCAAGGAGACGAGGTGCGCCGCATCGGCGGCTTCGAGTTTTTCCGGCTGGAGGAGCGTCAAACCTTCGGCCCGAGCCCAGGCAGCGACGGGATTAGGCCGGACCTCCTGACCACGCCCGGCCGGACGGTCCGGTTGCGAATACACGGCCACAACCTCGGTGTCGGGCAAGGCACGGGCTGCGGCGAAAGCCGGGAGCGCGATCTCATCCGAACCGAGCAGGACCAATCTCCGCGGCATGCGTTACTTGCGGGCCTGGCGCGCGGCGCGACCCTTCAGCGAGCGCGGCTTATCCCAGCGGGTGAAGGATTTCTTACGGACCGGCGCGTTTTTGCTGCGCGGATTCTTGGACTTACCAAGACGCGGGCCAGACGGACCGATGGCCTTCTTCGGAGCGGCCTCAATGACGGCCTTACCGGATACCTTCGCGAGCGGCTTGCGGGCGGCACCTTCGATTTCGGGCATCGGAGAACCCGCGGCGGCGCCAGGACCACCGGTACGGCGGCCCGTCTGCTTGGGCTTACCGACGATGTCCAAGTAGAGCGGAACGCCAGAAAGGTCGAAGCTCTCGTGCACGCCCTTCACCAAGAAGCGCTGGTAGGCGTCCTCAAGGCGTTCCTCGGAATTACAGAACAGACGGAAACGGATCGGGCGCTTCGAAACCTGCGTCACGTAGTAACACTTGAAGCGCTTGCCGGAGACCATGCGCGGAGGGCGCTTGATCATCAGGTCCTGCACGACGCGATTGAGGCGACCGGTGGAGATCGCGGTGCCGGCTCGGACGAAGACGCCTTCGGCAGCGTCCAGCATGTCTTCGGCGCGGAGACCGGTCTGAGCAGAGACGAACAGGATCGGAGGTTCCGGCAGGAAGAAGAGTTCGCGGCGGATGGCCGAGCGGAACTTGGCGCGGAATTCCTCCTCATCCTCGTAGCCGTCGATGTTCTTGTCGCGGAAGGCCTTCTTCGCGAGGTCCCACTTATTGACCACAAGGACAAGCCCGCAACCGAGGAGCGCGAGCTCACCAGCGAGCTGCTTGTCGATACGGGTCACGCCCTGGCCGGCGTCGAGCACGAGGAAGACCACGTCGGTCTCGGCGAGGATCTCGTCGGAACGGACCTGCGAGTAGAAATCGAGGGTGTCGCGTTTGTTAGCGGTGCGACGACCGGCGGTGTCGACGAGCGAGAACTTCGCCTGCGAACCGTCAGCCTTGGTGCGGGAAAGCCCGGCACGCACAGGGTCGCGGGTCGTGCCAGCGACTTCGCTGACGATCAGACGAGAGGCGCCGAGCAACCGATTACCGAGCGAGCTCTTGCCGACGTTCGGGCGACCGGCGAGGGCGAGGCGAATCGGGCGCGGGCCTTCTTCGCGCGGCGTCGTCGGCTCAGGGCCGAGGAGCTTGATGATCAGGGCCTGCAGCTGCGGGATACCGCGGCCGTGTTCGGCGGAAATAAGGAGTGGCTCGCCGAAACCGAGGGCGAAGAACTCGGACATCAGGCCGTCGCGCTCTTCGGTGTCGGCCTTGTTGGCGACGACGACGACCTTCTTGCCGGCCTGGCGAAGCATGGTGGCGACTTCCAGGTCGAGGGCGGCACAGCCTTCGGAAGCGTCGACGACGAGGAGCACGAGCGCGGCGGCGGCGAGGGCGAAATCGACCTGCTCTTCCACGGCGTCGGCGATGAGCTTAGGTGTCAGCTCAGCGCGATACAGGCCGATGCCGCCCGTATCCATGAGCGTGTAGCGACCTTCGAAGATGTCGGAAGTGATGAGGTCGCGCGTGACCCCGGGCTGATCGTGCACGATCGAGATGCGGCGACCCACCAGACGGTTGAAGAGGCGGCTCTTACCGACGTTGGGCCGTCCCACGATGGCCACCGCGCGCGAAATTTCTGTGTTCCGTTCCATGGGAGGACAGTCACGGCTACCCGCCCGCCTAGCAAGCAAGGATGCGTCAGCGACGCGGGATGGTGTCCAAGAAGCGGGCGATTCGCTCGCCAGCCTCATGGATCTTCTCGTAGCTGGTCGAGAAGGACGCACGGCAGAAACCGGCGCCGGCGGCACCGAAGGCCGTACCTGGGACCATGGCCACCTTCTGCTGCTCAAGTAGCTTCTGGGCGAAGGTCATGGAGTCCATACCCGTAGAAGTGATGTCCGGGAAGGCGTAGAACGCGCCACGCGGAAGGTGGCACTTCAGGCCGAGCTCGTTGAAGCGGCGGACGATGAAGTCGCGGCGTTCGCGATACTTGTCACGCATGTGGAGCATCGAATCACGGCCGTTCCGGAGCGCCTCGACGGCGGCTTCCTGGCTCATGATGGGAGCGCACATGATGCCGTATTGGTGAACCTTGAGCATCCCGTCGATGACGGCGGCGGGACCGCAAGCGTAACCGATACGGAAGCCGGTCATCGCGAAGGCCTTCGAGAAACCGTGCAAGAAAACCGTGCGCTCGCGCATCCCGGGCAGCGAAGCGATCGACACGTGGTCGCCTTCGAACGTCAGTTCGGAGTAGATCTCGTCGGAAGCGACCAGAAGGTCCTTCTCGATGGCGAACTTGGCGATGGCCTCGAGCTTGGAGCGGTCGGCGGTGCCACCGGTCGGGTTCGTCGGGAAGTTCAGGATGAGCAGCTTACAGCCCGGCTGCCAGGCGGCGCGGAGGGCGGCCGGATCAAGCGCGAACTGATCGGCGGCCACGGTGCGGATCGGGATGGCTTCGCCGTGGCAGAGCGTGACGCTCGGCGCATAGCTCACGTAGCAGGGCTCGTGGTAGAGCACCTTGTCGCCGGGATTCAGCGTCGAACGGAGCAGGATATCGAGGGCTTCGGACACGCCGATGGTGCCAAGGATCTCGGTCTCGGGATCGTATTCGGGGCCGTAGTTCTTGGCGACGTAGCGGGAGATCTCCTCGCGGAACTGCTGGGTGCCGCGGTTATCCGTGTAAGAAGTGCGGCCCTTCTCGAGGGAAGAAATCGCGGCTTCGCGGATATGATATGGCGTGACGAAGTCGGGCTCGCCGATGCCTAAGGACACGGCGTCCTTCATCTTCGACACGATGGCAAAGAAGTCACGGATGCCCGATTTGGGCAAGGTCGCGACATGTCGCGCCACGAAACGGCCTGAGGAATCCATGGTCAGGCTGGGTTCAAGGGCTGACCGAGGGCTGGTCGCGGCGGGAAGCCTCGGCGTTCACGATGAACCCGTCCTTCTTGTAAGCGCGGAGGAAGAAGTGGGTCGAAGTACCCTGCACGCCGTCGATGCGGGCGAGGCGCTCGTGGACGAAGCCGGCCACCTTGTAGAGATTGTCGGCCGTGACGACGACGAGGAGGTCGTAGCCGCCGGACATGAGGAAGCAGCTCTCCACCTGTTCGAAGCTGGAGATGCGTTCGGCGATACCGTCGAAGCCGCCGACGCCTTCGGTGCGAATCTTGATCTCGATGACCGCGCGGACACGGTGCTCGGACTCGTAACTCGGATTCAGTACTGGGCGCATGCCCAGCAGGACGCCCTGCTGGCGCAAGGCGGCGAGCTCACGGTCCACGGCTTCGGCGCCGAGGCCGAGGATTTTGCCGATCTGGGCGGTGTCGAGGGCTTCCCCGTCGAGGATGAGCTTGAGTACGGAGTTCATGGCGGAAAATCAGGACTGCTTGACCGCGCGGCGGGCGCGGACGGCGGCGGCGAGACCGTCGAGGACCGGGATGGTCTCCTGGAAAGAGATGCACGCGTCGGTGATGCTGCAACCGTAGGTGGAGGCGTCCTTGCCCTTCCAATCCTGGCGGCCTTCGACGAGGTGGCTTTCGACCATCACGCCCGCGATCACTTGCGAACCCGCGGCGACCTGGGCGGCGATGTCCGCAGCGACGAGCGGCTGGCGACGATGGTCCTTGGAGCTGTTGCCGTGGGAGCAATCGATGACGAGGCGGGAGTTGAGGCCGGCCTTCTGGATACGGGCCGCGGCGTCGGTAACGAATTCGGCGCCGTAATTAGGGCCAGTGCGGGAACCGCCACGCAGGATGATATGCGCGTCCGGATTACCGGAGGTCTGGAAAATGGCGACGACACCTTCCTTGGTGACGGACGG
>CALEEU010000126.1 GCA_937875975.1 uncultured Opitutia bacterium
CAAGAGGGCCCGAGGATAGGGAAGGGTGGCTTCGGCCGCCCTTTTTTGTGCCTGCTCGATACTTCACCCACATCTCAAGGTGGACATGTTAACGGCTGCCTCGGGTAGGGATGTGATTGCCATCACATCCGTGGGCGGACGGAGGCTGGGATGGTCAACGACTGTGCCCGGTGATTCGCACGTGCTGCGGCGGACGGCGGCCATGGCAATGGCCGCCCTACCTAGGGGCGTTGATATTCCATGTCTTCACGTATGGCCACACATCGCTTTCTTGAATCAGTCCGCCTCGCTTGGGATTGGCCAACACGTATTGCCACTTCTCGCGGTAACTATCGTCGGACCGAATTCGATGATCGAAGGCCGCTGGCTGCCATCGGATCTGATTTCCGTAGCTTGCCGCTCGTTTAAACCTACTTATCGCGACGGCCACACCGAAGGATTTCGGGATGATCACGATAAGGTGAACGTGATCGGGCATGGCCAGTAAGAGGATCGGTCGCCAGATGCCACGATCTCGAAGGTGTTCCGCCGATTTCACTAACGATGTCCACTGAGGTTCTCGGGCGAAATGGTTGGTTCCGCGGCTTGCTCCGCAGACTGTCACGAACAAGGGATCTTCGGCCGATACCCAAGCGGGTCGATGGTGTCCTGGGGTTTTCCTGTCCGGTAAGGTCATGCCTGAGATGCTCTCGGCATGCAGGTTGATTCCCCATTCCATAAATTACCCATGCCTCGGGTAGGGATGTGATTGCCATCACATCCGTGGGCGGACGGAGGCTGGGATGGTCAACGACTGTGCCCGGTTAAACGCACGTGCTGCGGCGGACGGCGGCCATGGCAATGGCCGCCCTACCTAGGGCCCGCATTGACTCCCCCCTTTGCCTCCTGCACAACCTTCCTATGCGCTCGCCCCTGCCGCTCATCCTTTCTCTGTTGCTGCTCGGCGTCGCGCCCTGCGCCGAGGCGGCCCGCGACCTGACCTTCTACCTAGTCTCGGACGTGCACGTGGGGATGGATTACCGCAAGACCGCCCCGCCGTTTGGCGCCGACGCCTTCAATGCCCACGTCGCGCAGACGCTCGAAGTGCTCGCCAAAGTCCCTGGCACGCCGTGGCCCTCCGAGGGCCCCGTCGCCGAGGCGATGAAAGGGAAGGGTCCCGTCCCGCGTCCCGCCGGCATGATCGTCGCGGGCGACCTGACCGAGGTCGGTAACGCGAAGCAGTGGCAAGATTTCGACCGTCTCCTGCCGTGGCAGGGTTCGACCCCGGGCAAGTATCCCACCTACGCCCTCGCCGGTAATCACGACGGCGGCAGCGCCGGTCCGGTGCGCCAAGGCCTCCGCGAACGTAACCGCGGCATGCTCGCCGCCGGCCTCGTCACGACCCTCTCCGACGACGCGCTCCACTCTGCCTGGACCTGGCAGGGCGTGCACTTCATCAACGTCAACCTCTACCCCGGCGACGGCGTGAAGGCCGGCGCGAAGGAGACCTCGATGTGGAACCCGGAGAGCAGCCTCTCGTTCCTCAAGGCCCGCCTGGCCAAGATCGGCGCGGGTGAGCCCGTCGTGATCGCGACGCATCTGGATTTCAGCGCTCGCAGCACCTGGTGGGATCAGCCCAAGCGCAAGGCCTTCTACGACGCCATCAAGGGCCATAACATCATCGCGCTCCTGCACGGCCACACCCACGTCATCACCCGCCTGCAGTTTCCTGAGGATAAGGACTACGCCGACTTCGGCGGCACGGGCCCGCGCTTCGACTGCTTCTCCGCCGGCGCGTTCAAGCCCGACGCCAAGGAAGGTAAGCCGTTTCCCGGCCCGCGTTATCCTTGCGAGTGCTATGTGTTCCGCATCGTCGACGACGTCCTCGTCGCCGCGCATTACACCGCCGAGCCCGGTGGCTGGAACACCAGCAAGCACGCCCCGCAGCTGACGTTTGTGAAGGATATCAAGGTGAAGTAGCGGTTGGCGGTAAGCGGTTGGCGGTTGGGAATACCGTCGAGCAAAGGGAAACCGGAGACCGGATGATTGGCGGGGGGCGCACATTTTCAGGTCTCGGGTCTCGGCCGTCAGGTGCCTGGTTCGGGTAATCAGGTTCAGGTGCAGGTTCGGGAAATCTGCCATCTGCCCTCTGTCATCGATCCAGTCATCGACTCAGCAGCAGGCTATGTCGTGACGCGGTCCCGACCCTACCTCGAGGCAAGCACTCCCCAAATACTCAATACTCAATACTCGATACTCTCAGCGTCCAGCCCTCCGGCCCACGAGTCCTCTTGTCCTCGCGTCCCGGGGTTACCTCACTTCGCCCTCCGCCACACCTGCTTATCCGGCGTGACGAGCATGACGTCGAGCATTTCACGTTGGGCGATACGCTTGGCCTCTTCGAAGCCGACGGCCATCAGGGCGGTCGACCAACCGTCGGCCTGGAAGCAGCTCTCGTGAGTTACGACGACCATCTCGAGCGTAGGTTCGACGGGGCGGCCGGTCTGGGGCGAGAGGATGTGCGAGACGGGCTTGCCGGCGGCGAGCCTCTTGGCGCGGTAAAGCCCTGAGGTGCTCAGCGCCTGGTCGGTCAGCAGCACGGCCTCCAGCATGACGCGGGGGTTGAACGGGTCCTCGATGCCCACGCGCCATGAGCCTGCGGCGAGGATCTCGCCGCCGACCTCGATGAGGAACTCGTGCTGACCCTGCGCACGCAGGATCTTCGCGGCGCGGTCGGCGGCGAAGCCCTGCAAGACGGACCCAAGATCGAGGTGCAATCCTTCATGGCTCTTAGCCAGAGTGAGGTTCTCCTTATCGAGTTTGAGCTTCGACCAGCCCACCTTGGCAAGCGCAGCCTGGAGTTGCGCCGGTGTGGGGTCGGGCAGTTTGCCCGCCGGGCCGTAGCCCCAGAGACTCGTGAGCGGTGCGACGGTGACATCGTACATCCCATCCGAGGCTGCACTCAGCTTAAGGGCAAACTCCACGGTGTCGGCGAGTTCTTGGGTGATGCCGAAGGGCTGGGTGGACTCGAGGTTATTAAAGTCGGCGGTCGCGGAGGACTCGCGCCAATGCGAGAGCGAGAACTCGACGCGCTTGAATTCGGCTTCGAGCTCGCGCTTGAGGATCTCGGCATCGACGTCGCTCCCGCGCACCTTGACGGTCCAAGTCGTGCCAAAGGCCGCACCATGTAATTCGGTGACGGCTTGGCGCGCGGAGATCTCGGGGGTTTCTTCCGTGGCGAAGTCCGCGCGGGGGAAGAAGGCCACCACGGAGCCCAGCGCCAAGACGACGGCCGCCCACGTGTCGCGGCGTCCCCAGGTCTCGGCTTGATTGGCGGAGCGCACGAACTTGAAGAGGGCGCCGGTCGGGCAGCCATATTTGCAATAAGCCTGCGGCACGACGACCGAGGCGAGCAGGCCGACCACCGCCAAGGTCAGGGGAATCGCGACCCCGATCCCGAGGACCCAGGCGTCGAAGGGCTCGACTTGTCCGATATTCCAGCGGGGCCAGACCAGGGCGGCCAAAAAGGCCCCGGCGAGGGCGATGGCAGGCAGTTTGCTCAGCCAAGCATGCCAACGGGCGGGGACGGCCACCTGGAGGCGCTTAAGGCCTCCGAGGAGCTCTTGGGCGGCCCCGTGAGGGCAGATCTGATGGCAATAGGCCTGGCGACGGGAGCCCCAGGGGACGAGCAGGGCGATGCCCCCGAGGACCAGTAGGGCGGGGGCCTGGGACCACGGGATGCCATGGCGGGCCCAGCCAGCGAAGAGGGAGAGCGAAAGTAGCTGGCCGAGCCAGAGGCCGAGGCCACCGACGAGCAGGATCTGCCACACGGTACGGATGACGGGGCGGCCGTGCAGGGGCGTGAAGGTCATCAGCAGGGCGCCGACGAGGAAGCACCAGAGCGCCGCGGTGCGGAGGCGTTGCTGGGCGTCCTGCTTGGAGCGCTGGCCGCCGTGCGCGTCATCGGCGAAGCGCGTCTGTAATCCCTTGGCGATCCCGTAACTCGTGAGCGTCGCGCCGGAGACCGTGTCGAGTTCGCCTTTCCGGAAATCGAACTCCGCCCACTCGCGGGTAGTCCACTTCGTCAGGTCCTTGAAGAAGGTGCGCCCATGAGGGTCGGGCTCTTGGTCCTGAATGCGGCTGACATATTCCGCGGTATCGTAGGTCGTGCGCAGCTTAACCTGGCGCAGGCGGAGGCCGTCGGGTTCGATGGCGATGAGTGTCTCGCTTGGGCCAGCGTAGCCGATGACTTCGTCGGCGGAAGGCGAGGAACGCACGACGTAGCCGAGGTGGGCGCGGTTAGGCCCGCGCACGAGGTTCCAGCCCAGGCGCGGGATGTTCGGCTCGAAGCTGGTCGCATCAGGGAAGCCGGAGCCCTGGATTTCCTTGAGCGAGAGCGCGGTCGGAAAACGCAGCGAGACGTAATTACCGGAGAGACGTTTCTGGATGGATTCGGTGATCGCGTAGGCGGTGAGCGTCGAGCCGGCGTAGGCCTCGAGCTTCGGGGTGGGTTGCGTCGTGGGGCGCCAGTCCTTGAAGGCTTTCTCGAACGCGGCATTGCCACGCAAGGTATCCACGTGCTCCGGCGTGTCTTCGCTCGAGAGGATGCGGGTGCCGACGATCTTCTCCTGGTTGTCGAGCGCCACGAGCACGTTGCTCGGGCCGGCGTAGCCGAGGATGCTGTCGGCGTCGGGGGAGGTCGTGACCAGGCGCCCGAGGCGGTTGCCGGACTCGTCCTGGACGAGGAGCGTCTGGTTGGGGCCGGACTTCAGCCGCTTGGCGCCGGGGAAGAACGCCTTGGCGTCATCGAGGCCCAGGCGCGTCAGCGCGGACTCCGTGAGGGGAGTCGTGCGCTGCAGGAGCAGGGCGGCGAGGAGCAAAGCCGCGAGACGCCAGCCTTTGACCAGCCAGGCGCTGACGCGGGGCGACGCCATCGCTTAGTCGGCGAGCATCAGCTGGAAGGCGTCGGCGTGGACGTTACCCTTGGCGCCGTCGGACGAGAGAACGATCGTGTGCGTGCCAGCGGCGAAAGTGAACTTACCAAGTTTGTTGGCCTGATCGATGACGCCGACCTTCTGATTAAGGCGTAAGGTGACGGGCTTTTCGCCGGCGCGATTAATGGTTAGGACGGAATTGCCCGAACGGTTCTCGTGGGCTTCCCAATAGCCGCGGAGCTCATACTTGCCGGCGTCCTTGACCTCGAAGGTGAAGGTGGCGCGGTTGCCGTTGCCGGCAGCGTAGTGATAGCCGGTGCCGAGGTGGGCGAGTCCGTGTCCTTGGGTCCACTTGCCTTCGAACTTCGCTTGGGCATCGTCGACGACGATGCCGCCGAGCTTAGCGAGCTCCTTAAGGTCATCAGCGGAGAGCTTGGTGGGCGAACCCTTGGTGAGGTCGAGGTTCATCCGGCCGGTGGGCAGTTCCTTGAAGTCCGCAATCGACGTATCGAGGAAGAGATCCGCGCGCAGGTCGCTGCGGCGCATGCGGCCGGGCTGTTCCATCAGCTTGATGAGGTCGGGCAGGTGCTTCTGGTAGACGCCGCGCGGGTCGGTGTTTTCGCGGACGGCGAGGTAGGCGGCCTTGCCGACGACTTCGCCCATCATGCCGATGGTGCGCATGACGCGGACGGTACCGAGGGCTTCGTGGGTGACCGAGATGTGGCGGCCGGCGAAGAAGAGGTTGTTGATGTTCTTGGAGTAGAACAGGCGGTAGGGCAGCGGGTAGCCGTTGCGGCGATCGACGGCGTGGACCTGCTTGCCGTTGGCGTCGGTGTAGCCGAACGCGGCGCGCGAGATGAACGGATTATCCGGGAACTTCTTGGCGTACTGCTCCTTGGCGTAGTGGAGGTCGATGTCCCAGGTGGTGGGCACGCAGCCGTCATCGAAGTCGCGGCGGGTGACGATGTCATCCTTGTTCAGGATGATGTCGCCGTCGAACAGGCGGGATTCGCGGGGACCACCGACGTGCGAGGCCCACTTGAGGTCGGAGAGGGCGTACTTAGCCTTATCGGGGCCGTTCTTGAGGGCGGAGAAGGCGCCATACATCGCGCGGAAGTTCCAGTCGCGGATGTACTCGAGGTCCTTGATCGGATCCTTGTCGAAGCCGGATTCCCAGAACCACTCGGCCTTCATGAAGGGCTTGTCGTCGATCTTGGCCTTCGATTTTTGGAGCAGAGGGAAGTCGCCCATCTCGAGCGGCAGCGCCCAAGGGGTGGCGGGCCAGCTTGAGGCTTGGTCGGCGTCTTGGTAGAACCACATGTTGGACATGCCCATGCGCTTGTCGGGCTCGGTGCGGAAGGTCGCGCCGGCGTAGGCGCCCACCCAGCCGTGTCCGGTGGTGTCGGCTACAAACTTCGCGCGGAAGGTCTTTTCGCGGCCGGTCTTGACGTCGATGGCCTTCACGGCGGCGATACGATTGCCGTCCATGATCACACCGGTGGCGAAGTGACCGAGGAAGAGGGAGATGTTCTTTTCGTTGCGGACGACCTTTTCCTTCAGGTCATCGCCAAAGCTGTCGATGCGGCCAGGGCTATCGGGCGAGCGGTCACCGATCTCCTCGATCATCTCGCCGAGGTGTGGGAACTTGCCGCGCGTGGTACCACCCATGGCCCAGACGCCGACTTCGGAGCTGCCGTTGCCGCCGAGGACGAAGCGGTCTTGGATGAAGGCGACCTTGAGCGACTGACGGGACGCGGAGAGCGCGGCGCCGAGGCCGCCGTAACCGCCACCGACGACGACGAGGTCAAACTCGCCTTGGTCTTCCGTGCCCTTGGGGCTATTCCACTTCGAGCGGGCGGCGACGAGCGCCTCGCCTTCGGGCGGGGTGAAAGAAGCGTCCTTGCTGAAGAGGATGGCGTCGGCACGACCGGCGAAACCCGTTAGGTCATGCAGGGCGATCTTCACGTCGCCCGCGGGCAGGGTGACCATGCCGCCGGCTTGCCAATGCCACTCGGCGCCTTTCGTGCCGAACTCAGTGGCGACGGGCTGTCCGTTGACGATGAGCTGGAAGCGGCCCGGGGTGCCAGGGGCGTTCCAGTGGGCGACCCAATCCTTGGTGCGCACCCAGACGCGGTATTCGCCGGCCGAAGCGATGCGGACCGAGCCCGTGGCATCGGCGACCGGCTTACCGAGACCGTGGGCCAGGAGGTAAGGCGAACCGACGATGTTCGTGAAAGAGGTGTCGAGCTTCCAGCCGCCCTGAGAGGCGAGGGATTCGGCTTCGACGAAGACCGTATCGGTGGACTGGGCGCGGCCGACGACGGCAGCCAGCAGGGACAGTCCAAGGAAGGGGAGGACGCGAGGGGACATGGACATATTAGATGGCAGTGGGATGGGAGAGTTCCAGCGGAAAAGGGGGGTGGTGGAAAGGGTCAGGGGTTGGGGGTAAGGGTGGAAAAGAGGACTGAATCGATGACGGATGACAGAGGGCTGAATGGAGGACTGAGTGGAAGGCTGAATGGATGATTCCTGCCACCCGCCACCCGGGGCCGCCACCCGCCACCTGAAACGAACCCCCCGGCCAATCCTCCGGTCTCCGGTCTCCCTTTGAGTGGCTGTCTCGAGGTAG
>CALEEU010000127.1 GCA_937875975.1 uncultured Opitutia bacterium
CGGAGGCTCAGAGGCTCGGTGGACCAGATAAGCCGCAGGGCTCAAAGGGAAACCGGATGATTGGGTAGGGCGGGGCTCTCCGAGCCCGCCGTTAAGCTGGGTGAGGTGTGGATGTCCGTCCTCGAATGGATCCGCGGTAATCACGTCCCTACCCAAGGCCGATGCAGGGCCCCCGTATTAACAATTTATTTACCGTCAGGCAAAATGACGGAAAATGATGACTAGCGGTTTGTCATAGGTTTTTTTCTTCATATTCCTCTTAAGCGTACCTCACCTCATGATTAAATCCCTAAAATCCTCCGTGGCTAAGATTGGCGCCTTGTTGGCCCTTAGCCTTTTAACCCCTACCTCCGCGATGGCCGCCACCGGCTCCGCTAACCTGAAGCCCAATGACCTCGTCGGCGTGTCCTTCTGGGTTATCTCGATGGCGCTGGTCGCCGCGACGGCCTTCTTCTTCCTCGAGACGCAACGCGTTAAGGCCAAGTGGAAGACCTCGTTGACCGTCTCCGGTCTCGTGACCCTCGTCGCCGCCGTTCACTACTTCTACATGCGTGATGTTTGGGTGGCCACTCAGGACACCCCGACGGTCTTCCGCTATATCGATTGGCTGATCACCGTGCCCCTCCTGATGGTTGAGTTCTTCCTCATCCTCTCCGCGGTCACCAAGGTCTCGGGCGGCGTTTTCTGGCGCCTCATGATCGGCACCCTGGTGATGCTCATCGCCGGTTACCTCGGCGAAGCTGGCACCGTCGGCGCCTGGCCGGCCTTCATCGTCAGCATGGCTGGTTGGTTCTACATCATCTACGAGATCTACGCCGGTGAAGCCAGCAAGGTCAGCGCTGAGTCCGCTCCGCCTGCCGTGCAGAAGGCCTTCAATCTCATGCGCGCCATCGTCGTCTTCGGTTGGGCCATCTACCCGATCGGCTACGTCCTCGGTTACCTCACCGGTAGCAATCCCAAGGATTCCTCGGTCATGCTCAACGTGGTTTATAACCTCGCGGACGTGGTCAATAAGATCGGCTTCGGCGTGATCATCTGGGCCGCCGCTGTCAGCGAGTCCGACAAGAACTAAGCACCCCTCACGAATCGGACAATGGGGCTGTACGCTCCATTGTCCGATTTTCGTATCCACACATCCTGGGACCCTGTGCCTAGGATTTTCCTGACGGTCACACCCGGTCTCCCTCCCCACCCGATGCACACCACCACCGACTCCGCCCTCCTCGAGGTCGAACGGCTGATGCTCGTGCTTGTCCGGGTGGCGGCAGGGACCGGCGTGTCCGCCGGCGAGCCCGCCACGCTGCGCGCCGCCCGCTATCATCTCGAAGCCGGGGGCCAAAGAGTGCGCGCCCGGCTGGCCTTGCATGCTTGCGAGGCCCTCGGTGTCGTTGGCGACCAATCGGTCCGCCTCGCCGCCTGCGTCGAACTCCTCCACAACGCCTCGCTCGTCCATGATGACCTGCAGGATAAGGAGAAATTACGCCGCGGTCTCCCGACCGTGTGCGCCGCTTTCGGTCCCGATGTCGCCCTCTGCACCGGCGACCTCCTGCTTTCGGCCGCCTATGGCGCCCTGGCGGACCTCCCTGACCCCACTCCTCTACCCGCTCTGCTCCGCTGCGTGCACGCCCGGACAGCCGAGGTGATCCAAGGCCAATGCTCCGAGCTGGCCACCAAGGATTACGCCCTCGCCGAGGTATCTCGGTACGAAGAAATCGTCGTCGGCAAGTCCGGCGTCCTGCTGAGCCTGCCGCTCGAACTCGCCTTCTTGGCCGCGCGTCAGGAACAGTGGCTGCCGCGCATCCGCTCCGCCGCCCATGCTTTCGGTATCGGTTATCAGATGGTCGACGACCTTGAGGACGTGCCGGGCGACACCGCCCAGCATAGCCTCAATATCGTCCTGCTGCTCGCCGCGGGTCGCCCGCCCGAACTCGCCGCCGACCAAGCCCGGCAGATGGCGCGGGGACATCTCGAAGCGGCCATCGGGCACGCGGATGCCTTGCCGAATAAAGCGGGCGCATTGCTGACCGAATTCGCCTTCGCACTCGTTAAGCGCGTGAAGTCCGCTTAAGTCGGAGGCGTGAAAGCCATCGTCATCGGCGCAGGATTCGGCGGCATCGCCGCCGCCTTGCGGCTACGCGCCAAGGGCTACGCCGTGACCCTCATCGACCGCTGCGCGGCCCTGGGCGGACGCGCCCAAGTCTATGAGCGCGAGGGCTTCCGACACGACGCCGGCCCGACGGTCATCACGGCGCCCTTCTTGTTCGAGGAACTGTTCGCGCTCTTCGGCGAACGTTTCGCCGACCACGTGAAGCTCGTCCCGCTGACACCGTGGTATCGATTCCAATTCGCCGACGGCGATACCTTCGACTACGGCGGCACCTTGGAAGCCACGCTGGCGGAGATCGACCGTATCGAGCCGCGCGACCGGGCGGGTTACCTCGCCCTGCTCCAGCACAGCCGCCGGATCTACGACATCGGGTTCACCCAGCTCTCGGCCCAGCCTTTCCATCGTCTCGGGACGATGCTGCGACAGGTCCCGCACCTGCTCGGCCTACGCAACTACGAGACCGTCTGGCAGATGGTCTCGCGCCATCTCGTGAGCGATAAGCTCCGCCGGGCGTTCTCCATCCAGCCTCTGCTCGTGGGCGGCAATCCGTTCGACACTACCAGTATCTATGGGCTGATCCATTTCCTCGAGCGGGCGTATGGGGTGCACTTCGCCATGGGCGGCACCGGGGCCGTCACCCAGGCGCTGGGCGGCCTGATGGAACGGCAGGGGATAGCCCTACGCCTGAGCACGACCGTCGAGCGTGTCCGCATCGAGCACGGCGTCGCCCGCGGGGTCGTGCTCGCCGACGGCACCCACGTGGACGCCGATATCGTTGTCTCGGACGCGGATGCAGCCCATCTCTACCGGGACCTGGTCCCGCGCGCCGAGCAGGCCCTCGCCACGCGCGTGAAGCTATCGCAGGCGCATTATTCGATGGGACTGTTCGTGATGTATTTCGGCACCACGCGGACGTATCCCGATGTTGCGCACCACACGATCTGGATGGGCGAGCGCTACCAGGAGCTGCTTAACGATATCTTCCATCGTCAGAAGCTTGCCGAGGACTTCTCGCTCTACGTGCACCGACCGACCGCCACGGACCCGAGCTTCGCTCCGCCCGGCCAAGATAGTTTCTACGTACTCTGCCCCGTACCTAACCTGCAGGCCGACATCGATTGGGCCAGCGAAGGCCCGCGCCTCCGGGATCGGATCATCGATGCCTTGGAACGCACGATGTTGCCTGGACTCAAGGCGTCGATCACTGCTGATTTTTACAAGACCCCCGAGGACTTCCGCGATGAATACCGCAGCGTTCACGGCGCGGGCTTTTCCGTGGCGCCGATCTTCCGTCAGTCCGCCTGGTTCCGCTTCCACAATAAGTCCGAATCGGTGCGGAATCTCTACTTGGTCGGCGCGGGCACGCATCCTGGCGCCGGCGTTCCGGGCGTGCTCTGTTCCGCCAAGGTCATCGACGCCCTCATCCCGGCCGCCTCATGAGCCGGACCGCCGCGCATGTCCCTTCCGCCGCGGCCGAGGCGACCTTGGCTCGTCAGGGACGGAGTTTCCATTGGGCGCGTCGGCTGCTCGGAGCGACGCACGCCGACCGGGCCACGCGACTCTACGCTTTCTGCCGGCGGCTCGATGACTTGGTCGACGAGGCGGCTTCGCCCGAGGAGGCGCGGGTGGCGCTCGCCGCGGCGGACCGCGCTATTGCGGACGGACGATCGGACGACCCGGTCTTATCCGACGGGCTCGCGCTCATGCGTGAATGCGGGATTGAGCCAGGCATCGTGCGTGAGCTGATCGCGGGGATGGCGTCCGACGCTGAGACCGTGCGCATGGCGGATGAAGCGGAGCTCCTGCGTTATTGCTACCGCGCGGCAGGCACGGTCGGCCTGATGATGTGCCGGGTCCTCGATGCGCCGGAACCTGCGGCGGCGGCCCACGCCGTCGATCTCGGCATCGCCATGCAGCTCACCAATCTCTGTCGCGACGTCGCCGCCGACGCGCGGATGGGGCGGCGCTATCTGCCCGCCAGCCTCGTCGGCGACATCGCGCCGGACGCGCTCATCGAACCGTCGCCCGCTTTACAGCCAGCGCTTCGCGCCGCCGTGGCGCGGCTCCTCGCCGTGGCGGAAGTTTATTATGCCAGCGGCGAAGCTGGATTGCCTTTCTTGCCAGTGCGGGCGCGCGCGGGTATCCTCGTCGCGGGCCGCGTCTATCGCGCGATCGGCCATCGTCTGGCCGCGGCCGAGCACGCGTATTGGCAGGGTCGGGCGTTTGTCCCGGACTGGCGGAAAGCCACGATCACTCTGACTGCTTTGACGACGCAGCCGCTCCGCGGCGCTTTCTGGTCGCGTCCTACGTCACATCACGGCCAATTGCATCGGGCCCTCGTCGGTCTGCCTGGCATCACCGCCCGCCATGGAGAATGACCTGCTCATCTTGGGCGGCGGCGCCGCTGGACTCAGCCTCGCGCGGCGGTTGGCTGAGCAGGGTGCGACGGCTCCGCGTACCTTGGTGCTCGAGGGTCGTAGTGATTACACCGATGACCGGACTTGGTGTTTCTGGATGCACCCTTCGGCGCAATTGACCCATCTGGTACGACGCCGTTGGGCGAAAGTCTCGCTGGCTTCGTCGACGGACCGCGTACTGGTGGACTGCGCGGAATTTCCTTACGCGCTTCTGCCCTCAGGCGGATTCTATCAGGAGAGCAGCGAACTCCTCGCCCAGTCGGAGCGCGTGCGCTTGGCCTTGGGCGTCGCCGTCCAGGGTGCGCCGCGCAAGGTCGACGGGCTCTGGGAAGTAGGGACTTCGGCCGGTGTCCACCGCGCCCGTTGGATCGTTGATACTCGTCCGCCGGCGCCCCCCACCGCGGGCGCGGCGGTGCTCTGGCAGTCTTTCCTCGGGGTGGAAGTCGAATGCACCGGGCCGGTCTTCGATTCGACCGTCGCCGAGATCATGCACTTCACGACGGGCGAAGCGGGTCAGATTCTTTTCCATTACCTACTCCCGTTATCGCCGACAAGGGCCTTGCTTGAGGTCACTGCTTTCGCGCCTGCGCCGGCGGGGCCAGATGTATTCCGTGCGGAGCTCACGCGCTTTATCGAGCAGCGACTCGAGGGGCGGCCGTACCGGGTTCGGCGTGAGGAGCATGGTATCCTGCCGATGGGGCTGCCGACGCCGAAGCCGTCGGCCGATACGACCTACGTTCGGGCGGGCCTGATGGCGGGCGGAGCGCGGGCGAGCAGTGGCTACGCATTCCAGCGCATCCAACGATGGGCGGAGATGTGCGCACAGAGTTTGGCCGAAGGTCGCGGCCCCCAAGCGCACACAGCGGATGGATGGGTCCTGCGCTGGATGGACGCGCTCTTCCTGCAGGTACTCCGACACCGGCCAGAGTTAGCGCCGACGATCTTCCTCGCCATGTTCCGCCGGGTCGCGCCGGCGAGGCTCGCCCGTTTCATGAGTGACCAAGGCACCTTGCTCGACGACCTCGCCATCATCGCCGCTTTACCGCCGGGGCCGTTTCTCCGTGAACTTTTTCGACCCGCTCCCGGCGTGGTACGATCGTGAACGCCGAGCGTCGCCAAGGCCTGATCTTCGGGTGCGTCGCTTGTTTGGCAACAGCGGCCTCTGGCGCGCTAGGACGCTTTCCGCCGCAGCTAGAACTGATTGTCCTCGCCTCGCTCATTCTCGTCCTCGGCGTCCCGCATGGGGCGATGGACACCCTTTTCGCGCAGCGGCTCTACGGCCTGAAGACGGCGTGGGATTGGACGCGCTTCACGGTCGGCTATCTGGCGCTCGCCGGTCTAGTGGTCGCGGCGTGGGTGTGGGCGCCCACGGGATTCTTGGTGGGCTTCCTGCTCATCTCCGTCGCGCATTTCTCCGGCGATTCTGCGGAGGGGACGCCCTGGATATCGCGCATCCTCTATGGGGGTGCCGTGCTGGTCTTGCCGGTCTGGCATCATCGGGAGGAGATGAGCGGCTTATTCGGTCAGCTCGTCGGTCCGGAGGCGGCCGGAGCGATCATGCCGGTCCTGGGTTGGCTCGTCTGGCCATGGGCTTTGGGGCTCCTTGTGGCGATTGGCGAGCGCAGCGTGCGTGACCGCCTGACCGCGTTCGAATTCGCGGCGGTCGGCATTCTCTCGTTCGTGGCGCCACCCTTGCTCGCATTCACCTTATTCTTCTGCGGCATGCACGGCGCGCGCCACATCCTCCGCGCGTTCCGCTATTCTGGCCGAGACTCCTGGCGCTTCCTCGGCCTGGTCGCCTTGTTGCCTATGATTGGCGTGGCGCTCGCTTCGGCGGCGGCCTGGGTTTTCTTAAAGGACATCCCGCTCGATGCACGCGTGTTGCAGATCGTCTTCGTCGGTTTAGCGGCGTTGACCGTCCCGCACATGGTCTTGGTCGAAAGAGTGCGCTTGATGGGTTGGATTCGGCCGGCGGTGGCCTGAGCTAAGGCGTAATCAGCGGACGGTTTGCAACGACTCACAGATGCGTATGATAGGAAAGATGAAAGCCATGATGACGTTAAGTTGCGCCGGGCTGGCCGCCTTGCTTGCCGAGGGCTGCGCCGGCGGCTTGACGTCAATAGAGGCGGGCCTCCCCGATTTATCGGCACATCAGTGGCGGCACCGCGTCTTGGTTATCGATACGCCGTCGAGGGAGTCGGCCGAGTACCTGCGACAAAGCGCGGCGTTGGCGGCGGCATCAGCGGGCCTGCAGGAAAGGCACGTCCAAGTCGTCACCCAGACGGCGAAAGTCTTTCGCGTTCGCCTGGTGGGCAAGGATGGTGGGGTGAAGCTCGACCAGGGCGCACCGGTCGATGCCCCGACGCTCTTCGCCTTGATCGACGCCATGCCCATGCGTCGGTCAGAGATGTCTGGCCGATGAGAAGTGGCTGAATCGTAATGGGGTCTGACCCCATTATGCCCCCTAGCGGGTGGTAAACTCGCGGTCGGAGGCTTGGCACCAGAGACGATAGATGTTGATCACGTTCTTACGGATGCCCGCGACCGGTATCTTCAAAAAACCTTGGCGCTTGGCCGCTTCGAAGAGAATCCGTTCTTTCTGGGTCAGCCGATGCCCGACACCGCGATTGCCGATTTTGCCCCGGGTCGACTCGCCGCGACTGAGTCGCTCGATGTCATTTTTGTCGGGCTTGGGCATAGCGAGAAGCTAATGCGGAAAGGTAAAAGTGCAAATGGGCTGAGAGGGGTAGGCGCGGCGGAGCCGCGAGGGGGCAAGTTGACAAGGGGGCACGTGGGCAAGGGGTTGTCGTTTCAGGTGGCGGGTGGCGGCCCCGGGTGGCAGGTGGCGGGATGACGGACGCTCAAAGGGAAACCGGGTGGGTGGGGTGTGGGTAGGGCGGCGATTGCCATCGCCGCCGTTCGAGACCGCAGGTGGGGAGTCGAGGGACCTTAGCTAGGCTCGATGGTGTTGTATGTCCGTCCGCGAACGGACGTGATGGCAATCATGTCCCTACCCGCGCGGCGTAGCCGCGAGGGGACATGTGGGCATGGGGACATGCTGCGAAGAAGACGCCTGCATGGTCGTGACGCGGGCCTGACCATGCCAAGAGACAGCTAGGACAGCACGTGGTGCTATCCCACCCTCGGGATTGCAGGCAGTGAGCGAGTAGGCATGGTGAAGGTATGCTGATTCCTTACGAAGAGCTTCGCATCCTTTATGCCCACGCAATCAACACGGTCGCTTGGGAAGAGGCGCAGGTCGTGCCGCGTTCCGGGCCTTATCGCGGTGGGCTGGTCTTTCGGAAAGGTCGTCGCGAGTTCACCTTGTCCTTCGACGCGGCCGCGGCGCCCGAGATCATGAACCTGCAGGTCGTGCTGCCGTTCGCGTTGGACGATGAAGATGCGGGGCGTTCCCATAAGTTGGTCTCGCGTTTCAATGCGGAGATCCGCGGCGTGAAGTTCTTCCTCGTCGACGCTCCGACGCCGCTGCTCGTCTGCTCGATTGAGGCGATCCTGGCGTCTCATCGTCGGATCCCGAACAGTGAAGTCGTCGACGCGGTCCTGCGCAATGCGATGGGGCGCATGGAGGATGCGGTCGAGCAGGTCGAGCGGGAGCTACGGGTGGGGAGATAGCAGCGGCCGTTGGCCGCGGGGGGCGCTGAATGTGCAAAGGTGCAAATGCGGCAGGGCCGCGTGCAAAAGTGCAAAGGTGGATGCAGTCGTTTCAGGTGGCAGGTGGCCGGAGAGGTAGGGGCGCGACGGCGTCGCGACCGAAAGGGTCGAGGAGCGGACGCGTGCGCCGACGCGTCCCTACCGTCGCCGCTTCTTTATTTAGCAGCATCCGCGGCCGCCTTTTTCCCCTTCCGCGC
>CALEEU010000128.1 GCA_937875975.1 uncultured Opitutia bacterium
TGCCGGCGCGGACGTTGTCACGCTGAAGGTCGATCTCCTCGGCGAGCTTGGCGCGGAGGCGCGCCTGTTCGGCCTGGCGCTCAGCCTTGCCGCCGCCGTCCTGCAGCACCGGGATCACCACGATGAGCGAGGCGGCGAGGATGGCGACCATGACCAGGAAGGTATCGAGGCCGTCGCGCTTGTCGGGCATGACGAGGAGGATCGCCAGGACCGCGATGAGGTCGGCGGCGACCAGGAACCATTTTTCTTTGAGCAGTTTCTCGAGTTCGCGGTTCATGTTCGGGGTACGGGGTAAGGGGTGTGATCAGCGTGGACGCTCGACGAAGCCGACCTTGCGGTTGACCTTGGAGAGCGTACGGAACGCCGTGGCTTGGGCCTGTTCGGCGCCAGACTTGAAGATCCGGTCGAGTTCAGCGCGGTCCTTGATGAGCTCGTCGTAGCGCAAGCGGACGGGATCAAGCGTAGCGACCACGGCGTCGGCGACGGTCTTCTTGAAATCGCCATAACCCTTGCCCGCGAACTCCGACTCAAGCGTGGCGACGGAGCGACCCGTGCAGGCGGACATGATGGAAAGGAGATTGGTGACGCCGGGCTTATCCGGACCAGAGCGGACGTCGGCCGAAGAGTCCGTCACGGCGGACATGATTTTCTTCCGCACCTCCTCCGGGCGATCCGTGATGAAGACCGTCGCGGAGTGGTTCGGATCGGACTTGGACATCTTCGCGGCGGGGTCCTGCAGGGACATGATGCGCGAGCCGACCTTGGAGATGAAGGCCTCCGGCACCTTGAAGGTGTCGGAGTAACGGCTGTTGAACTTCTCGGCCAAGTCACGGGCGAGCTCGAGGTGCTGCTTCTGGTCGTCGCCGACCGGGACGAGGGAAGCATTATAGAGAAGGATATCCGCCGCCATCAGCACGGGGTAAAACAGCAGGCCGGCGTCGATCGACTCCTGCTTGCGCGACTTGTCCTTGAATTGAGTCATACGCTCGAGCTGGCCGAGCGGGCAGATGCAGCCAAGAATCCAGGCGAGTTCGGTATGTCCGATGACGTGCGACTGGACGAAAAGGCGGCTGCGGGCTGGGTCGAGGCCGCAAGCCACGTACTGGGCTAGGCAGGAATAGGTATTTTCCCGGAGCTGAGCCGGGACATACGGCACCGTGATGGCGTGCTGGTCGACGATCCCGAAATAGCACTCGTTGTCGTCCTGCATCCGGCCCCAATTGAGCACGGCGCCCAGGTAATTACCTAGGTGAAGGCGGCCGGTCGGCTGGGCGCAGGTCAGCACCACGGGCTTGGCGGGCTTTTTTTCGCTAGTTTCGCTCATTCCGGTCCCCCAGCGTGGCGAGGGGGGCGTCCCGCATCAAGCGGATTGGAGGCTCGGTGACGCTTGAAATACGGAAGCCGTCCGCCTAGATAGCCCTTCGCCTCAATCGACCCCGTCATGCTGCTTGCCCAATCTGCCCCCGTCGCCACCCCCGCCCCGGTCGCCGTCCAGGTGGATCACTTCATCATTGGCGACCTCAGCAAGGTCATCGCCAGGGCGCCCGATGACTGGAGCAAGATCATCATCCAGGCCATCGGCTTCATCGCCGTCGCCTATGTCATCGGCTGGGTGGCCAGCAAACTCATGCGCTGGATTTCGACGAAGTTCGGAAGCAGCCCCATCGCGGAAGCCACCGTCGGCGCCCTGGGCAAGTCGCTCCCCTACATCCTCCCGGCTTACACCCTCCTCTTCCTTATCAAGGACCTGAAAGAGGCCCTCGCCTATATCGGCTGGCTGAACTTCGCCGTCACGAGCGGCACCTTCCTCTGCTCCTTGGCGCACTCCGCCTCGGTCTTCTACCTGGTCGCCATCCCGATCGCCTGGGCCCAGAAAATCGCCGACCAGTCCGAGAACAAGCTGGCTGATATCCTCGTCCCGATGTTCTCCACGGTCGTCCGCATCGCGGTCCTCCTCGTGGGCACCTTCAAGGCCATCTCGATCATCGACCCGAAATCCTCGGAAGCGATCCTCGGCCTGCTGGCCGGCGCCGTCGTCGGCCTAGCCTTCGCCTCGCAAGACACGATCAAGAACGTCTTCGGCGCGGTCATGCTCATCATCGACCAGCCCTTCACGCTCGGCGACACGATCAACATCGGCACGCATGAGGGCAAGGTCGATTCCCTCGGCCTGCGTTCCACGACCATCGTGATGCTCGACGGCCAGCGGCTCGCCATCCCCAACGGCGACCTCGCCACGCGCCCGATCGTCAACCTCACGCGCCGCGACTTCATCCGCGCGCAGGATCTCGTCCACCTCGAGGCCAATACGCCGGCCGAGAAAGTCCGCGAGGCCGTCGCGATCGTCCAAGCGCTGCTGGTCGATCACGAAGGCCACCAGCCTAGCCACCCGCCCCTCGTGCACGTGACGGAGTTCTCTGACTGGGCCGTCAATATCCGCCTGATGTACTGGTACCACCCCGCCGCTCCAGTGAAGCAGCTGGAGTTCAACCAGCAGCTCATCATCCGCATCTCGGAGCGCCTCCAGCAGGCCGGCATCCGCCTCGCCGTCATGGGCACCCCGCAAACCCGCTAATTTTTCCGCCATGCCCCTCATTGAAGCCAAGAACCTGTCCAAGTCCTACGGCGCCATCCGCGCCGTGCACGCCGTCTCCTTCTCCGTCGACCGCGGCGAGGTCGTGGGATTCCTCGGGCCTAACGGCGCCGGCAAATCCACCACGATGAAGATGCTCACGGGTCACCTCCGCGCCGACGAAGGTACCGCGGTCATCGCGGGCTTCGACATCGCCGACCAGTCCGTCCAAGCCAAGCAGCACCTGGGCTACTCGCCCGAAGGCGCGCCCGCCTACGGCGAGATGACCGTGCGCGAGTTTCTCCGCTTCGCCGCCGACCTGCGTGGTCTGGCCGACCCGGCCGAAAGCGTGCGGAAGACCCTCGAGCTCTGCCGCCTCGGCGAAGTCGCCGCGCAGACGATCGACACCCTCTCCAAGGGCTACCGCATGCGCGTGGGCTTCGCCCAAGCGGTCATCCATGACCCTGCGGTCCTCATCCTTGACGAACCGACCGACGGCCTTGATCCGAACCAGAAGTTCGAGGTGCGCCGCATCCTGAAGGAGATGGCTGCGCGTAAGGCCGTCATCGTCTCGACCCACATCCTCGAGGAAGTCGGCGAACTCTGCACCCGCGTCATCGTGATCGCGAAGGGCGAGGTCCGCTGCGACGAGTCCCGCGATCAGTTCCTCGCGCGCGGCTCCGACCTCAACGCCGTCTTCCGTCAGCTCACCGCCTAACCCTATCGCCATGCCTTCCTCCGAACAACCCTCCTCGCCCGGCCTGAAGCCGTTCGTCGCGATCCTGCGCCGCGAATTCGCCGGCTATTTCCGCACGCCCCTCGCCTACGTCTTCCTCGCCGTCTTCAACGCCTTCGCCGTGTCGCTCGCCTTCTTCGTCGGCGGCCTGTACGAATCTCGCGTCGCCAGCCTCGACCGTTTCTTCCTCTATCTCCCTTGGCTGTGGGCATTCCTCGCCCCCGCCGCCGGCGCCCGCCTCTGGGCCGAAGAACGCCGCCAAGGCACCATCGAGCTGCTCCTCACCTGGCCGATCACGGTCTGGCAGGCCGCGCTCGGCAAGTTCCTCGCCGCCTGGCTCTTCCTCGCCTGCGCTCTCCTTATGACGCTCCCGATCGCGCTGACGGTCGGCTACCTCGGCGACCCTGACTGGGGTGTCATCGCCTCCGGCTACGTCGGCTCGCTGCTCTGCGCCGGCGCCTGCCTCGGCATCGCGGCGATCGCCTCCGCGCTGACGCGCAGCCAAGTCATCGCCTTCGTGACCGGCTTCCTCGCCTGCTTCGTCCTCGTACTCGTCGGTTACGGCGTCTTCGACGATCTCCTCACGGGCCTGCTCGGCCCAGCGGCCGTCGACGAATTCCGCCGCCTCGGACTCTGGCGCAATCTCGAACCGTTCACGCTCGGCCTTATCGACGCGCGTCCGACCGCCTATTTCCTCACCGTCGCCTTCGCTGGCCTCGGATTGAGCACTATCATCGTCGAACGCCGCTAACCCGCACCTACCGTCATGAATCGCTCCCAAGCCCTGCTCGCGACCTTCGCCGTCCTGGCGGCCGCCTTCTTCGTCAACCTGATCTCCGGCGCCATTCCGGCCCGAGTCGACCTCACCGAAGACCGCACCTTCACGCTCTCCCCGGGCTCGAAGCGCATCGTCGGTCGCCTCGAGGAATCGGTGACGCTGGAGTTCTTCGTCAGTCGCTCGGACGTCAAATTACCGGCGCGCTATGAAAGCTACTCCCGCCGCGTCGAGACTCTCCTTCGCGAGTACGTCGCTGCTTCCGGCGGCAAGGCGAAGCTCATCATCACCGACCCGAAGCCCGACTCCCCTGAGGAACAGCGGGCCCAGCGCCATGGGCTCTCCGCCCTGCGCGCCCCGCAAGGCAGCGCCTACCTGGGCCTGACGGTGCAGCTCGCCGACACGGTCAAGGCCGCCCCGGTGCTCGACCCTTCGCGCGAACGGTTCCTCGAATTCGAGGTCACGAAGCTCATCGCTTCGGCCGCCCGACTCGAGCGACCCAAGCTCGCGCTGATCAGCTCGCTGCCCATCACGACTCCCTCCCCTCAGGGTGGCGAACAGCAGCCCGGCCCCGCGGACGTGCTCCTTTCCGAACTCAGCCAGACCTTCGAGGTGATCACGATCAACACCACCGCCAAGGAACTGCCGGCCGGCGTCTCGGTCGTGGCGCTCGTGCACGCGCACCACGTCGACGAGCAGCTCGCCTACGCGGTCGACCAATTCCTGCTCGCCGGCGGCCCGGTCTTCGCCGCCGTCGACCCGCTCTCGCGCATGCAGAAATTCGCGCAGGGCAACATGCCGTTCATGATGGCTCCGATGGCCCTGACGGCCGCGAGCGACCCTGCCATGATTCGCGCCTGGGGCGTCAACGTCGAGATGGATGCGGTCACCGCCGACGGCGACGCCTCGCTCACGCTCGGTGGCACCCGCGGTGAAGTTTCCTACCCCGCCGCGTTCGCCGCCGGCGAAGGGGCCTTCACCAAGGACTCCCCGTTGACGAGCGAACTGCGCATGCTTGCGTTCATGGAACCGGGCGCCCTCTCCCTGATTTCCGGCGCAGAGAAACGCTTGAAGTTCGAACCGCTGGTCACGCAGGCCGGCGCCGGCGTGGGCGCGATCAACGTAACCGCGGCAAATGCCGGTCCTTTTGAGAAAGTCGCCGTTGGCTTCAAGCCCGACGGCAAGCCGCGCGTGCTCGTCGCCTCGGTGGCGGGCGAGTTCACCTCGGCCTTCCCCAAGGGCGCCCCTAAGCCCGGCGCGCCTGAGCCTACCCCGCCAGGCCAGCCGCCCGCGCCCGTCGCCAAGCCTCACCCGGGCCCGCACCTCGCGATGAGCAAGAAGCCCGGCCGACTCATCGTGGTCGCAGACTCCGACTTCATGATGGATCCGTTTACCGTCCGTCAACGCCAGGTGGGCGGACAGGTCGCCGCCGAGCCCATCAACGATAATCTCGGTTTCGTCGTCAGTGTCCTCGAGACGCTAGGCGGGAGCGACGAACTGGTCGGTCTGCGCACGAAGGGCACCGCCCTGCGCCCCTTCAAGGAAGTCGACCGGTTGGAGCGCGAAGCCCAAGCCCGCTTCCAGGCGAAGCTCGATGAAATCGAACGCCGCCTCGAAGAAGCGAAGAACAAGGTCGCAGAGCTTTCCCGCCAGTCCGGTGGCGTCTCCGCCAAGGGCACGATCACGGTCACACCAGAGATGCAGCGCGAAATCGAGAAGTTCCAGAAGGAAGCCGACCGGCTTTCGCAGGAGCAGCGCGTCATCCGCCGCAGCCTCACCGACGACGTCAAGTCGCTCGGCCGTGGCCTGCAGCTCGGCAACCTGTTCGCCGGACCAGCCATCGCGCTGCTCTTCGGACTGTTCTACACCCTGGCCCGCCGCCGCAAGACTTCGTAATCCGCCATGCGTAACAAGAACCTACTCATCGCCACCGCCGTCCTCGGGCTCATCGCCCTTGCCGCCGTCCAGCTCACCCGCGAAGCGCCCGTAGCCGTAGCCGGCAAACAGCCGCTCGTCACCGCCCCCCTGCTCGACGGCGCGAAGTCGCTCACGATCAAGACCAATAACAAGAGCGTCACGGTCGAGAAATCCGCCGACGGCTGGACGGTGAAGGAGAAATTCGGCCTTCCCGCCGATATCGAGAACCGACTGATGCCGCTCATCCGCGGACTGCAGAAGGCGAATAACTTCGGCCAGCTCACCGCGAACCCCAAGCGCCTGGAGAAACTCGGCCTGGCCGACTCGTCGCTCACGCTGGTCGGACCAGACGGACAGCCGACGGTGATCCAGTTCGGCAAGCAGACGGATGACGGCCTCGGCGCCAGCGCCCGCCTCGCCGGTCAGGAGTTCGCCATCCGCACCGACTTCACAGGCTACCTCGAAGGCGATCCGCTCTCCTGGGTCGACCTGACGCTGTTCTCCGCCAAGCCCGCTGACATCAAGTCGGTCGGCTTCGAGTGGAAGGACGGCAAGGCCTCCTTCTCCCGCAAAGAAGTCGGCGCCCCCTTCGAAGGTAAAGAAGGTGCTGCCATCGAGGAAATCGTGGCGACGCTGGCGACCATTCGCGCTGCCGACGCCGTCGCGCTCGACGACAAGGACGCCGCCAAGGCCGGCCGCTCCTCGCAGGTGAAGCTCGCGCTCTTCGACGGCACCTCCGTCACCCTCACCTTCGCCAAGCTCGCGAGCGCCACACCCAACGAACCGGGCAAGGCCTTCGTGCGCGTCGAGCACTCCGACCCTAAGCACAAGGCGAACGCCACCGTCAAGAAGGCCGCCTTCATCGCCGCCCCCTGGCTCGTCGAACAGCTCCCGGGATCCTTAGCCGACTTCAAGAAAGGCCTGCAGCCGCCCGCCGCCGAACCGACGGCACCGACCATCCAGATACCTGGCCCCGCCCCGACGATTATCACACCGACGGAGATTAAAGTGAAATAAGGGTCCTTTCGCAAAAGCCCTTGCCTCCCGAGGCAAGGGCTTTTTTGTGTCTATCTCCGATGGCCGCCGCCGAATCCCAGTCCCTCAGCACCTACCTGCCCGCCCTCGTGCAGATCGTCCTGGGTCTCTCGATCCCCGCGATCATCCTCATCGTCAGCCACCTCTTCGGGCAGCGCGCCAAAGGCAACTACATCAAGGACAAGGCCTATGAGTGCGGCCTGCCGATGGAAGGAAAGCCCCACCCCCGCTTCGCCGTGAAGTTCTACGTGACGGCGATGCTCTTCATCCTCTTCGACATCGAAGTCGTCTTCTTGGTGCCGTGGGCTCTGGTCTACCGCGAGTTCCTTGCCGCTGGCATCGCCATCACGGCGGCCACCGCCGTCTTCCTCGGCGTCCTCGTGCTCGGCCTCGCCTACGAGTTCAAGCGAGGCGCGCTGGAGTGGGAGAAGTAAGACGGCTTTGATAGGTCGGGGTTTCCGGCTCGACTGCGTTCAGGAAGCCTCATAGCAAAATCGGCGATGAATACCTCAATCGCCTCCCTCCTCGCCCAAGTCTCCGACGAAGCCGCCGCGGCAGGCATCCTCGCCTTCTTCGCCGCCTTCGCCTTCGTCTTCATCGCCATCGGCATCGTGACGGCGGTCGGCATGTGGAAAGCCTTCGACAAGGCCGGCCAGCCCGGCTGGGCCGCGATCGTCCCGGTCTACAACCTGGTGGTCATGTTCCGCCTCGGCGGCCAGTCCGGCTGGTTCGCCCTCGCCATCCTCCTCAACCTGATCCCCTTCATCGGCGGTCTCGCTTGGCTGGGCATCGTCATCTGGAACCACGTGAACATCAGCAAGCGCTTCGGCCAGGGCGTCGGCTTCGCGATCGGCCTCGTGCTCCTTGCCCCGATCTTCTGGCTCATCCTCGGCTTCGGTTCCTCGAAGTACGTCGGCGAGCAGCCTGCTCAGGCCTAAGCCACCCTTCATCACCTGAATAAAAAGGGCGCCCGATCGGGCGCCCTTTTTTGTACCTATGCGTATCACTCAAGGACCGCAGATGCCGCAGCCGCCGGGTAGCTCGCGGAAGAAGTCGTGGCCTTTGTCGTCAACGAGGATGAACGCCGGGAAGTCGACGACCTCGATCTTCCAGACGGCTTCCATGCCAAGCTCGGGATAATCGATGACCTCGACCTTGCGGATATTTTCCTGCGCGAGGATCGCGGCGGGACCGCCGATCGAACCGAGATAGAAACCTCCGTGCGCCTTACAGGCATTGGTGACAGCCTCACCACGGTTACCTTTGGCGATCATGACGAGCGAGCCACCGTGCTTCTGGAAGAGTTCGACGTAGCTGTCCATGCGGCCGGCGGTGGTCGGGCCGAAAGAACCGGA
>CALEEU010000129.1 GCA_937875975.1 uncultured Opitutia bacterium
TATATGTCGCTCAGCGAACGGACGTGATGGCAATCACGTCCCTACCCATTACAGCCGCGGGAACCTGGAGCTGGCTGCCGAAGGCCGAACGGCCGATTCCCGAAGGGCTGATGCCCCGGTGGCCGTCACCCGTCACCTGAACGAGTCTTGGCTTTTGTTATGTTCCCAACCGCCAACCGCTAACCGCTAACACCTTACATTTGCACCTTTGCACAGGCCGTAGGCCGATTTGCACTTTTGCACATCTGTTAGCGTGTCTTCTTCATCCTCACTCCGCTGACAGAAGGGACGAAGGTGACGCGGGTAGGAATTTTGTGTCGGGCGAGGCGCGCGCGACAGGCGGTGCGAATGGCGGAGCGCTGGGCTTCCTGATCTGAAGTAAAGCTGACCACGTCGACGACCACGGTCTGGCCCGTGAGCGGATGGGCTTCGCCGCGTACGCGGCAATCGGCCACGCCGGGGACGCCGAGAACGACGGATTCCACTTCGGCGGGCATGAGCTTCTCGCCGCCGACATTGATCATCTCACCCATACGGCCAAGGATGCGGAGCGTGCCATCAGGCCCTTGTTCTACTTTGTCGCCGGTTCGAAACCACCCGTCGGCGGTAAAGCATTCGTTGCTGGCGTTAAGATAGCCGGCAATCTGCGTACGGCTACGCAACCAGAGTTCGTCGTCGATGACCTTCCATTCGAGGTTCGGGTCTTCGAAGCGCAGGAACGTGGAGCCAGCCTCGGGGCTCTCGGTCCGGGTGATGCCTGTCTCACTCGTACCGAAAGTCTGGATGAAACGGACGCGGGGGAAGGCCGCCTTCAGGCGGAGCAGCAGGCTCTCCGGCATGGGTTCGGTGCCGTAGGTGATAACGCGCAGCGAGGAAAGCTCGTCCGTGACGCCGGCCGCGAGGAGGAGGTTCAGGAAGGTCGGTGAAGCCGGCAGCACCGCCACGCGATGACGCGCGATCGCCTTAGCGACGTCGGCCGGAGCATGCGAAGCCGGCACGACGACAGGAGCGCCCGAGGCGAGCGCACCAAAAAGCGTGTTGAGTCCGCCGATGTGGTCGAAGCCGAGTAATGCGAGAATCGGTAGGCCGCTTTCGTGACGCGCTTCGTAGGATGCGAGGAGCTTGCCGAAATCCTGGACCATTGCCTTCGGGCTTCCGCTCGTTCCGCTGGAGAAGAGGACCAATCCGGGGGCGCCTTGTTCCCTCAGCTGGGCGAAGAGCGGGTGCGTTGAGGGTTCGTCGACACGCGGGAGGAGTTTCGCCTCCATGGCGTCGGCGACGACGATCCACTGGGCGTTAATGAGGGCGAGCTTCGACGGATGCTCGGCGGAGTTGCCAGCAAGTGGAGCAACAAAATGGCCGGCCTCGGCTAACGCAAAGAGCCAGGCGGTGGAAGCTGGGCCATGCTCGCCGACCAGACCGAAGACGGTCGGACGGTCGAGCTTCAGCTGCGCGAGTGCCCCACGAGCCTTGGCAATCAGGCCATCCAGTTCCGCATACGTCACGACGCCCCACGCTCCTACCAAGGCGGGCTTGGCGGAGTAGGAGGAGATGCGGGTGAGGAGAGACATGTTTAACCAGAGATACAGTGCAAAAGTGCGAATCGGAGCGAAGCTCCTGTGCAAAAGTGCAAAGGTGGAACCAACTTCAGGTGACGGGTGACGGGCACGGACGTCGGCGACTCGGGTATCGGCATCTCGGCCATCAGCCGCGGGAACCCGGAGCCGGCTGCCGAGGGCCGAACGGCCGACACCCGAAAGGCCGATGCCCCGGTGGCCGTCACCTGTCACCTGTATCGGCGACTCTACCTATGATGTGTTCCAAGCCGCGAACCGCTAACCGCCAGCACCTTATTTTTGCACCTTTGCACAAGCCGAAGGCGGGTTGCACTTTTGCACTTCATGCAATCTGTCCGAGATACTCTACACTGCCAGATTTGAAATCTGGGGCGGAGATTCGGCCCATGATGAAATCCACGGCCTGTGCCATGGTCGTGCCCTGCGGGCGACCAATGGTGTCATTGATCTTGGCGAGTGCAGCCTTCGGCACGGCACGCGTGAGCTGCGTATCGATGGGGCCGAAGCCGACGGCGGATACGATGATACCCGAAGAGGCGAGCTCACGGGCGGCAACTTTCGTGAGGGCTTCGACCGCGGCCTTGCTGGCGACGTAGGCTGCTTCCCCTTCGAGCGAAAGCGGAACGGCAACCGTGGTGACATTGATCACCCGGCCCGCTCGCTGGCGCACCATGACCTTGCCGACGGCCTGGAGGCAATGGAAGGTACCGAGGTAATTCACACGCATGAGGCGCTCCGCCACCGCAGCGGGGGTCAGCAGCAAGGCATTCATCGACGCGGCCCCGGCATTGTTGATCAAGAGGTCGATGCGTCCGGCTTCAGCGATAGAGGCGACGGCGGCGCGCACGGCGGATTCGTCGGTGATATCGACAACATGGGCGGTGAAACGTTCATGCGTGAGCACCTGCGGGCCGCGCGCGAAACCATGCACGATCCAACCGTCAGCCAGCAGCCGTTCGGCCAAGGCGAGACCGAGGCCTTGGGAGGTGCCGGTGATGAGAACGGTGGGCATTTTAGTTTAGGGGGCAAGCGGGCACGTGGGCACGGGGACAAGGGGGCCGAATCGTTTCGGGTGGCGGGCCTCTTACTTGCTGGTTATCTCCACCACATACTCCGCGAGTAAATCCACTCGGCGGAAGGGAGAAGTGAGTCGGCTCATGGCTTTTTCGT
>CALEEU010000130.1 GCA_937875975.1 uncultured Opitutia bacterium
AAGCTCGGGCGGCTTCGAGGGCCTTGACCGGATCGACCGTCGTCCCAGCGAGAGCCGCCGTCATGGCGTCGAGCAGGTCCTTGGGGGCGCCGCGTTCCAGCTTATCAACGACGCCCAGTACGGCCCCAGCCTGCGCTTCGGGGACGCCGAGGCTACCGAGGTAGCGGAACCAGAGCGTGCGATCGGACACACGGATACGGAAATCCTGCTGCGTCAGGCCGAAGCCCAGCAGGCAGTCGGCACAGAGCGCGATGATCTCGGCATCGGCCGCCGGACCGGCTTCGCCAAGCAAGTCGGCGTTGAGCTGGTAGAAAGCGCGGAGACGGCCCTTCTGGGGCTTCTCGTAGCGGTAGTTCTCGCCGATCGCGAACCACCGGATCGGCTTGGGCATACCGTTGGCCTTGGCGCCGACCATCCGGGCCAACGAAGGGGTCATCTCGGGACGCAGGCTTACCTTACGGCCGCCCTTGTCTTCGAAGTTGAAGAGCTGGCGGACGATCTCTTCGCCAGACTTCTCGGTGAAGAGTTCCAGCGGCTCAAGCACTGGCGACTCCCATTCCCGGAAGCCATAGCGACGGCAGGCGAGGCGCCAGACGTCCATGATGTGCCCGAGGACGGCACGGTCTTCAGGATAGAACTCCCGGAAACCGGGGAGCGTTCGAATATCGGACATCGCGAAGCGGAATTACTGAGCGGGCTTCTCGACGTCGTACGACTTCAGCTTGGCCTTCAATTCCTTGCCAGCCTTGAACTTGATCACCGCGCGCTTCGGGATGACGACATCCGTCTCAGGGCGATTCGGGTTACGTCCGATGCGGCTCTTGCGAACCTGCACCTGGAACACGCCGAAGTTGCGGAGCTCGACATCGCGTCCGGCCAGCAGCGCTTCGCTGATGGCATCGAGGGTCATCTGGACCGAGTCGCGGATGTGCTTCTGCGGGTAGCCCTTGTCCGTGAAAATCTTGAGGACGATGTCGCGCTTGGTGAGGTTGTTGGACATGACGTTGCGTAAGTGTTGATAGACAAAGGCATGGGAAAGCGGTCGTGGCAATACCACACCCGAAAAACCTTACTCCAGGTTCTGGACCTGCTCTCGGACGCGTTCGATCTCGGTTTTCGCCTCCAAAACCAGCTTGGTCGTGGCGATTTCCGAGGCCTTGCTGCCAATGGTGTTAACTTCGCGCAGAAGTTCCTGAATCAGGAAATCGAGCTTTCGACCACTATTAGGCTGTTGGAGTTCTGCCGAAAACTGAGCGATGTGACTTCTTAGGCGCACGACTTCTTCGGTGATGTCCGCACGGTCGGCAAAAAGCGTGAGTTCCTTGAGCACCCTCTCGTCGGACACGTCGAGGTCCAGTCCGGCATCCTTGAGCCGCTTGAGCATCGCGTCGCGGTGACGAATCGGTGCGGCCTTCTCGGCCTCCTCCATACCGACCACCATGACGCTCATCTTCGCAAGACGCGCGTTGAGATCCTTGGATAAGGCGGCGCCTTCGGCCTGGCGCATAGTGACGAGATTCCCGAGGGCTTCTTCAAAGGCGGTGCGGACGATGCTTTCCGCCTCAGCGAAATCGGGCAACACGACGGACGAACGGCGGCTGCTCTCGGCGAGGCGCAGTAGGAGTTCGCCATCGGCCGACAACGTGACGCCGCAACGTGTCGCCAGCTTGGAAAGTTCCTCGAGATTGGCAGCAACCGCTTCATGATCCCATTGGCGTTGGGTCGCCGAGGCGGCGGCCTGTGTGACGCGGGCGGTGACTTTGCCGCGCTGCAGACGGGCGCGAATCCAAGCTGAAGCCGCCGATTCAAGAGCCGGCCAGGCCTCGGGACCGAAGACCGAGACCTGTAGGTTCTTCTGGTTGACCGTCGCGACCTCGACCGAAAGGCGTATGCCGGGGAGATTAATCTCCGCCCGGCCGAAGCCCGTCATCGAGGAAGCGGCCATGCTCAGAGCTTAATCTCGGTACCCATGGCGCGGGCGGCGCTCCAAACATCCTTATCGCCACGACCGGAAAGATTAATGATCACGACCTGCTCTTTAGGCAAGGAAGCTGCGAGCTTCACGCCATGCGCGACGGCGTGGCTAGTCTCGAGCGCTGGGATAATACCCTCGGTGCGGGAAAGGAGCTGGAAGGCCTCGAGGCATTCGCTGTCGGTCGCGTGAGCGTAATCCACGCGACCCTTTTCGCGGTAATAAGAATGCTCCGGACCCACGGCGGCATAATCCAGCCCCGCGGA
>CALEEU010000131.1 GCA_937875975.1 uncultured Opitutia bacterium
AACTTCAAGCTGCGCGACTGGCTCTTCTCGCGTCAGCGCTACTGGGGCGAGCCCTTCCCGCTCCTCTGGGTTTCCCGCGAAGACTACGCCAAGATCCCGGCCGACTCCGAAGTGCGCGAGTTCCTCCCGAAGGAGCCCGTCACTTGCCAGCTCAACGGCGTCGAAGTCTGCGCCGTGCCGCTGACCTCCAAGCAGCTCCCGCTCACCCTGCCGCAGGTCAAATCCTACCAGCCCTCGCCGACCGGCGATTCGCCGCTCTCGAAAGAACCCGAGTGGACCGAAGTCTGGTATGACGTCGCCTCCGGAGCCACCGTGTCCCAGTCGAAGCCGCAGCCCGGCCCGCTCTGGATCAAGGCCTCGCGCGAGACGAACACGATGCCCCAGTGGGCCGGCTCCTGCTGGTATTACCTGCGCTACATCGATCCCAAGAACGCCGAGGCCCTCGCCTCGAAGGCCGACCTCGAATACTGGGGTTGCCCTGACTTCTATATCGGCGGCGCCGAGCATGCCGTGCTCCACCTGCTGTACGCACGCTTCTGGCACCGCTTTCTTTACGAGATCGGCGTCCTGCCGACCGCCGAACCGTTCAAGAAACTCTTTCACCAGGGCCTCATCATGGGCGAGGACGGCGAGAAAATGTCCAAGAGCCGCGGCAACGTCGTGAACCCCGATTCCATCGTCAAGGACCACGGCGCCGACGCGCTCCGCATGTACCTGATGTTCCTCGGACCGCTCGAGGCCTCCAAGCCTTGGAATTCCGACGGCATCATCGGTATCACCCGCTTCCTCCGTCGCCTCTGGCGTCTGGCGGTCGACGAGAACACCGGCAAGGTCTCGCCGAAGATCAGCGCCGACGGCGCCGAATCCGAAGAGCTCGTCCGCGAACTCCACCGGACCATCCAGAAGGTCGAGAAGGACATCGAGACGCTCCAGTTCAACACCGCCATCTCGCAGATGATGATCCTCATGAACGTCGCCGAGAAATCCCCGGCGTTGCGCCGTGCGACCGTCGAGGACTTCGTGCGCCTCGCCGCGCCGTTCGCCCCGCACGTGTGCGAAGAGATTTGGGCCCGCCTTGGCCACAAAGAGAACGTCACCGCAGGCGGTTGGCCTAAGCTCGACGTCTCCAAGCTCATCGAGACGACCGTCGAAGTCATCTTCCAGGTGAACGGCAAGGTGCGCGCCACCGCCAAGGTCGCCAAGGATATCTCCAAGGACGCCCTGCTGGCGCTGGCCAAAGCCAATGCGGACGTGATTAAGTTCACCGACGGGAAGCCCGTCGTGAAGGAGATCGTCGTCCCGGGCAAGCTGGTGAACATCGTCGTCGCCGGCTAAGCGCGACGGACGCCGCCAATAAAAAGGGCCCCGTCGCGGGGCCCTTTTCTTTTACCGTAAAGGCGAGGCTTACTTGGCCTCGGCTTCGGCGATGTCTTCCATCTTCACTGGCTCCATGCGCGGCACCAGTATATGGATGATCAGAAGACCGATGAGGTAGGCCGAGCCAGCGATGAACCAGAGGATCGCATAGGAGCCCGTACGATGGAGCACTTCGCCGACCACGAGAGCGAGCAGCATGCCGCCCACCGCGCCAGCCATGCCGCCGATACCGACGACTGAGCCGACGGCCTTGCGGGGGAACATGTCCGAGGCCAGGGTGAAGATGTTGGCCGACCAGCCCTGGTGGGCGGCCGCGGCGAGCGAGACGAGCAAGACCGCGGGCCACATGCCGACGTCGTTGACGAAGACGATCGGAATGACGCAGACGGCGCAGATGCCCATCGCGGTCTTGCGGGCGGCGTTGACGGACCAGCCGGCCTTGATCAGTCGACCGGAAATCCAACCGCCGCCGATGCTGCCGACGTCCGCAATCAGGTAGATTACGACAAGCGGAAGACCGATGTTCTTCAGGTCGACGCCGTGTTGCTTCTGAAGGAAGCCCGGAATCCAGAAAAGATAGAGCCACCAGACCGGGTCGGTCATGAACTTGCCGACCGCGAAGGCCCAGGTCTGACGGAACTTGAAGAGGCTGAGCCAGCTGACCTTGCCCTGTTCGTCAGGCGGGTCGGATTCGATGTGGGCGAGTTCGGCCTGAGTGATGGTCGGGTGCTCGCGGGGAGAGTGGTAGGCGATCGCCCACCAGATGACCCAGACGAAACCGATGGCGCCGGTGATGATGAAGGCCCACTCCCAGCCCCAGGTCACGGCGACCCAAGGCACGATGAGCGGGGCACCCAGTGCACCGATGTTGGTACCGGAGTTAAAGATGCCCGTCGCGAAAGCACGCTCCTTCTTGGGGAACCATTCGGCGGTGGCCTTGATCGAGGCCGGGAAATTACCCGCCTCGCCGAGGCCGAGGAGGAAACGCATCAACGCAAAGCCTGCAGCTGCGCCCGTAAGGGTGACGAAGGCGAAGCCCGTCTTGGCGTCGATCTGCATCCAGGGGAGACTGAAGGACGGGAGAAGGTGGGCGAATCCGTGGCCCATGGCCGCCAGGCTCCAGAGGCCGACGAAGATGATGAAGCCCTTCTTGATGCCGATGCGGTCGATGATGCGACCTGAGAGCACCATGCCGATGGCGTAGGCGAGCTGGAAGCTGAAGACGATGGCCGCATAGGTCCGCTCATCCCAGCCGAATTCCTTTTCCAAGGTGCCCTTGAGCAAGCCAATGACCTGACGGTCAATGTAATTGATCGTGGCAGCGAAGAACAGCAGCGCACAGATAATCCAGCGCTTGTTGCCGATTTTTCCTGAGGGTTCGGTCATAAGGGGGTATCGACCAACACAAACGCCGAATTTCGGGTAAGTCCACCCCAGAAGTCCTGTTGACGGAACCCCGCCGTAAAGACACTAATTAACGAGAATATCTCCATGACGAAGCCTCGCATCCTCCTCACGACGACCTCCTTCCAAGACACCCCTGGCGAGCACCATAAGTTGCTGGCTGAAACGGGCTGGGAAGTCGTCACCGCCCGCGGTCCGCTCAACGAAGCGGACACGCTTGCGCTGATGGGCGAGTTCGACGGCTACATCTGCGGCGACGACCTGATCACCGCCGCGGTCATCGAGAAAGCCCTCCCCCGCCTGAAGGTCGTGTCGAAGTACGGCATCGGCGTGGACAAGATCGACGTCAAGACCCTGACGGCCAAGGGCATCCCCCTGCTCTTCACCCCTGGTGTCAACCACACCACCGTCGCCGAGCACACCTTCCTCCTCCTGCTCGCCATGGAGAAGAACTTCTACTTCCACACCGACTCCACCCGCTCCGGCGGTTGGAAGCGTAAGACGGGCCGCGAGCTGCTCGACAAGACCATCGGGATCATCGGCATGGGCCGTATCGGCAAGGAAGTCGCCCTCCGCGCCCGTGCCTTCGGCATGAAGGTAATCGGCTTCGACCTCTATTGGGACGATAAGTTCGCCGCCCAGTACGACGTGCAGCGCGCCGCCACGATGGACGAAGTCTTCGCCGCCGCCGACTACCTTTCGCTGCACACCAATCTGACGCCTGAGACCCGCGACCTGATCCGCGCCGAGAATATCGCCAAGATGAAGAAGGGTGTGCTCATCCTCAACTGCGCCCGCGGCGAGATCGTCCACACCGACGACATCGCGGCCGCGCTGAAGTCCGGACAGGTTGGCGGCTACGGTACCGACGTGCTCGACGAAGAACCGCCTCGCGCCGACCACCCTCTCACCAAGCTCCCGAACTGCGTCGTCACGCCGCACATCGGCTCCCGTACCGCCGAGAGCGTCCAGCGCCAGGCCGTCGCCGCCGTCACGAACCTCATCCGCGCGATGCATGGCGAAAAGCCCCTCGCCCAGATCAACCCGGAAGTCCCGGTGAAGAAGGTCGTCTAATCTCCCACCTGAAACCTTACCCATGAGCGAAGTCTTTTACGTCGTCCCCCGCGCCGCCCACGAGGCGCTCGTCACCGCCGCCTACGTCAAGCGTGGCTTCGGCGCCAAGGAGTCGGCCCAGGCCGCCCAGATGGCCAGCATGGCCACGCACCACGGCATCCGCACGCACAACGCCCTCAAGGCGCTGCACCTCGACGAACTCTTCGGCTCCGGCGCCAAGGTCCCGGGCTGCACGCCCAACGCCACCGTCACGAAGAAGGCCACGCGCTTCGAAGCCGCCGAAGTCTGGGACGCGCACCAGAAGCTCGGCCAGGCCGTCGCCGTCGACGCCATCAACCGCTGCATCGAGCTCGCCGACAAGTACGGTGTGGGCACGGTCTCGGTCGATAACGCCTTCCACTACCTGTGGGGTGGCGGCTACGTCATGGAGGCCGCCAAGCGTGGTTATATCGCTTATACGAATTGCACCGCCACGCTCGCCGAAGTCGTCCCCTTCCAGGGCAAGCACCCGACCCTCGGCACCAACCCGCACTCGTGGGGCTTCCCTACCACCGACGCCGTCGGCTTCCCCATCGTGATCGACTGGGCCACCTCCGTCATCGCCATGGGCCGCGTCCAGGTGCTCAAGCGGGAAGGCAAGATGCTTCCGCCCGACGCCGCCGTGGACAAGGACGGCAAGGTCACCCTCGATCCGAACGAAGCCGTCTCGCTCATCCCCTTCGGCGCCCACAAGGGTTACGGCCTCTCGCTCATCAACGAGATCGTCGCCGGTTTCATCGGTGGTTCGCTGCCGACCATCCGCAGCCGCACGCACGTCCCCGGAGAGAAGCAGGCCTGCGCGTTCTTCTTCCAAGTGATCCATCCGGACGCCATCAGCTCCGGCGTCTTCGCCAAGGG
>CALEEU010000132.1 GCA_937875975.1 uncultured Opitutia bacterium
TCGCGCGGGATCATGACCGCGACGACCTTACGCTGGCCGTGGCGTTCCTTGACCGTGCTGCCGGGCAGGAGGCCGAGGAGCGTTCCGTCGGAGGACGTGACCGGGAAGGTGCTAAAGGCCAGGCCATCACGTTCAATACGGGCGAGGACCTGGCCGATGGTGTCATCAGCCGAGACGACTGCGGGGTCACCAATCATACCGTGAATGTGGTTCTTTACGCGGCGGACTTCGGCGACCTGGTCGGCTTCCCCCATATTATAGTGAAGGAGACCAAGGCCGCCGTTAAGCGCCATCGCGATGGCCATGCGGTGCTCGGTGACCGTATCCATGTCAGACGAGACAATCGGGAGGGATAGCGCCAGGGAGTCGGAGAGGGACGAATCGAGGCGGGTCATCCGGGGGAGGACCTCGGAGTAGCGAGTCGCCAGGGAGACGTCGTCATACGTCAGGCCGAGGCCGGCGTTGGCGGGGAAGAATTCGTCCGCGGACAGGTAAAAGCGTTCGTCTAGGGAAACGCGGCCCTTGGATTTCGAGGAGGCCATGAGTGGTCGGTTTCCCCAAAGGGTGTTAGGCACCCCCCGGAGGGGTGGCAAATTGATTTTGCGAGTTTGTCCGGATTGCGGTCTATTCGACCCATGACTGGCGGTTTTTTTGACTTCAAACGTGTCCACCGACGACTGCGCACTCCGCTGACGACGGGAGCGGGCTCCGTAAACAGCGTGGACCGCATCATCCTCCGGACCCAATCCGACCAAGGGACCGGCTACGGTGAGATCGCCCCGTGGCCTGGCTTCCCCACCGAATCTGTCGAACAAGCGCTGGAATTCCTTCGCTCGGCTCAAGGCAACCTTCCCCACCTCGTCGCAGCCGTCGACGCCTCGCCCACTCCGCTTCCTTGTCTCTCGTCAGCGCTCTCTAGCTGCCGCCTCTGGGATAAGATCATTGGTTTCGGTGGCAGCCTCCCTTGCGCTGGACTCATGACGCTTTCCGTCATGGAGACCGAGGCGAAGGTGGCCGCCGGCTTCAAGACGTTGAAGGTTAAGATTTCACCGGAGACATCAGAAGAATCCATCCACGGCGTGCTGAGCCGATTCCCAGGGAGCCTCCGCCTAGATGCCAACGGCTCACTGGATCTGCAGACGGCGCGACGCTGGACCGAGTTCACCCGCGCGCAGACGCAAGTCGAGTTCCTCGAACAACCGCTCCCCGTCGGTCATCCGGGTTACGCTTCGCTCGGGCCGGATAAGATCGCGCTCGACGAATCATTCCTCACGCCGGGCGGAATCGATTGGAGCGGGATAGTCGTCGTGAAACCTTTGCTCGCCGGAGATTGGGACGACCTCCTGGCATGGCGGACCACGCGCGCGGGTGCCGCCGTCTATTCCTCCTGTTTCGAGACCGCCATCGGCCGTCAAGGCGCCCTCTGGCTCGCGGCGCAGGACCCGGCCGCTGGAACCGTAGGGTTCGACACCTTAGGTCGCTTCGAAAGCGACGGACGCGATCGCCACGCGCAAGGCCCCTCTGCAAGCGGCCTGCCGGGCTATGATTGGGCGGGCTTCTGGCACGACCTGACATGAGCGCCGTCGCGGTTTTCCACGCGGACCACGCCATGCACCTGCAGGAAGCCCTGCAGGCGCATGATGCCGGCCTGCCCGTGTTCTTGGGCAACCCCCGCTGGTCTGACCATGATCTTGCCGAAGCCGCGCGCCAGCTACCGCGGGGAACGATTGTTAAAGGACACGCACCCGAACCGCGCGGACTTGGCACGTGTGATTGGCCGAAGAACTGGCGCGGCCGGGTGATGATCCCGACCGGCGGCACCGGCGGGAAAGTAAAGTTCGTCATCCATTCTTCAGAAACCCTCCGAGCCGCGGCGCTCGGCCTGCGTGATGCACTCGTCGCCCGCGGGCTCTCGCCCATCCTACACGGCGTCACCTGCACGCCGCCG
Organism: uncultured Opitutia bacterium; assembly: GCA_937875975.1. GTDB lineage: Bacteria > Verrucomicrobiota > Verrucomicrobiia > Opitutales > UBA953 > UBA953. The sequence goes on from CALEEU010000132.1 coordinate 1,949, forward strand.
TGGCACGTCAGCGGCTTCATGCCCGCAATCCGCGCGCGCGCCACCGGCGGCCAGCATCTCGTCATCGATGGCCGCTTCGCCGAAAGCGCCGCCCTGCCCTCCGTCACGTTCCCCACCTCGGGCACCCAAATCATCTCCTTGGTCCCGGCGCAATTATCGCGACTCCTCGCTCGTGCCGACGGCGAAGCCTGGTTGCAGGCGTTTGATGTGATTCTGCTCGGCGGCTCGTCCGTGCCGGCACCTTTGCTCGGCGCAATCCGCGCGCGTCACCTGCCCGTCTTCCTCACCTATGGCTCGACCGAGACCGCAGCGGCTTGCGCGCTTTGCCCGCCGGAAAAAATCTGGTCCGGTGAATCCGTGCGCGGGACTCCTCTCCCTGGCGTGACGTTCGCGACGGACCCCGACGGCGTCGTCACGATTACCACCACGGCGCTCGGTATTGGCCTATGGCCGGACAGCCCTCTCGGCAGTCCTTGGGTAAGCGGCGACCGAGGCGACGTCGCCGCGGACGGGAGCGTGAAAATTTCTGGCCGCGCCGATCGCGTGATCATCACCGGCGGCGAGAAGGTCGACCCTGCCCGCGTCGAACAAACGCTGCTCTCAACCGGTCTGATCAAGGAGGCGCTCGTGCTCGGCATGGTCGACGCTCGTTGGGGCGAAGTCGTGACGGCCTGCGTTACCGGTCCCGCCTCCGCCGAAAGCGCGCTGCGCCACGCCTGCGAAGCGCTTGAGCCAGCGGCTCGACCACGGCGTTACGTATTCGTCCCGAGCATGCCGACGAATGCCAGCGGCAAGCCAGACCGGGAAGCCATCACAAAGCTAACCGCTTAAGAGCGGACGGCTTTCCAGACGCGCAGGCAGGCTTCAACGAGCACGGGGAATTCTGAGAGGGGCACCTGCGACGGGCCATCAGAGATGGCTTTCTTCGGATCAGGGTGCGTCTCCATGAAGAGACCGTCGGCTCCCGCCGCGAGGGCCGCCTTGGCGAGGACGGGGACGTATTCGCGCTGGCCGCCGGAAGAGCCACCCGCGGCGCCGGGGAGCTGCACCGCGTGCGTGGCGTCCATGATCGTCGGGTGGCCGAAGCCGGCCATGATCGGGAAGGATCGCATGTCGACGACGAGGTTCTGGTAGCCGAAGGTCGTACCGCGATCGGTCTGCCAGATCTCTGCAGCTTTGGCGCCTTCGAGCTTATCGACGACGAAACGCATCTCAAATGGGGAGAGGAACTGGCCCTTCTTCACGTTGACGACCTTACCGGTCTTGGCGGCCGCGACGAGGAGGTCGGTCTGGCGGCACATGAATGCGGGAATCTGCAGTACGTCGACGACCTTACCGACGACTTCACACTGCTCGGGGCCGTGGATATCGGTGAGCACTTTGAAGCCATAGTCTTTCTTCACCATCGCGAGGAGGTCGAGGCCGGCCTGCATGCCGGGACCACGGTCGCCGCCGAGCGAGGTGCGGTTGGCTTTGTCGTAAGAGCCCTTGAAGATGATGTTCAGCTCCGGATGGCGGGCGGCCAGGGCCTTGAGCTCCGTGGCGACGGTCCGGCAATTGGACTCCGATTCGAGGGAGCAAGGTCCGGCGATGAGGAGCAGACGGCGCTTATCGTGCAGCATGCGGCAGGATAGGACGAGCCGCGCCCTCAGGGCGAGCCGTAAGGAGTGCTCAGCGGCCGAGCCAGGACAGCACTTCCGGCAACGAACGCGTATTGAGCACCTGCTCCGGCGTCAGCCAGCCCTTGCGGGCGATGCGCACGCCGTGAGCGGCGAAAGCCAGCTGGTCGATATCATGTGCGTCCGG
>CALEEU010000133.1 GCA_937875975.1 uncultured Opitutia bacterium
CGCGGCGAAGCCATCCCGGTCTACGGCAAGGGCGAGAACATCCGCGACTGGCTCTATGTCGACGACCATGCCCGCGCGCTCCTGGCCGCGGTCGAGAAGGGCCGCCCGGGTCGTACCTACTGCATCGGCGGCGACAATGAGCGCCGGAACATCGACCTCGTGAAGCTGCTCTGCTCGCTGCTCGATGAATTCCGCCCGCGCGGTGACGGTAAGCCGCACGACTCCGCGATCACCTACGTCACCGATCGTCCCGGCCACGACCTCCGTTACGCCATCGACGCCCGCCGCGCCCGCGCCGAGCTCGGTTGGGCTCCGCAGGAGGATTTCCAGAGCGGCTTCCGGAAGACCGTGCGCTGGTACCTCGACAACCCCGCGTGGACCCAAGGCATCCTCGACGGCTCCTATCGCCTCGAGCGACTCGGCCAGATCTGACTCTCATGAAAGGTATCATCCTCGCCGGCGGTTCCGGCACTCGTCTGCATCCCTTGACCCAGGTCATGAGCAAGCAGCTCCTGCCGGTGTACGATAAGCCGATGATCTACTACCCGCTCTCCGTGCTCATGCTGGCGGGCATCCGGGAGATCCTGATTATCTCCACCCCGCAGGATCTGCCGCGCTTCCGTGAGGTGCTCGGCGACGGTTCGCGCATCGGTTGCCGCTTCGACTACGTCGAGCAGGCCATCCCGAACGGCTTGGCCCAGGCCTTCGTGCTCGGCGAGAAGTTCATCGGCTCCGACGACGTCTGCCTCGTCCTCGGTGACAATATCTTCTACTCCGCCGGCTTCGGTGAGCTCCTTAAGTCCTGCCGCCAGCCGCAGGGCGGCACCGTCTTCGCCTACCACGTGAGCGACCCCGAGCGCTTCGGCGTGGTCGAGTTCGACGCCGCCGGCAAGGCCATCTCCATCGAAGAGAAGCCCCAGGCGCCCAAGTCCAGCTTCGCCGTCCCCGGCCTTTACTTCTACGACAACTCCGTCGTTGGCATCGCCAAGGCCCTCAAGCCCTCGGCGCGTGGCGAATACGAGATCACCGACGTCAATCGCGAGTATCTCCGTCAGGGCAAGTTGAGCGTGAAGGTCCTCCCGCGCGGCACTGCCTGGCTCGACACCGGTACCTTCGACTCGCTCCTCCAGGCTTCGCAGTTCGTTCAGATCGTCGAAGCGCGTCAGGGCTTCAAGATCGGCTGCATCGAGGAGATCGCCTGGCGCCGCGGTTACATTGACGATGCCCAGCTGCTCAAGCTCGCCGAGCCCATCGCTAAGTCCGGCTATGGTGAATACCTTAAGGCCCTCGTCGGCCAGAAGCGCTGATGTCCGCCCCTCTCGTCCAGCTTGTCAATATCCCTCAGCATGGTGATACGCGCGGGAAGCTTTCTGTCGCCGAACTTGGCGGGGTGCTGCCGTTCGCTGTCCGCCGCGTCTACTGGATCCACGGCACCAAGCTGGGCGTTAGCCGCGGTTTCCACGCGCATAAGAAGCTCCGCCAGCTCTACGTCTGCGTCTCCGGCTCCGTGCGCCTGAGCCTGTTCGACGGCCACCGCGAAGAGAGCGTCGTGCTCGATTCTTCGGCCAAGGGTCTCCTCATCGGGCCCGGGCTCTGGCGCGAGATGCACGACTTCTCTCCCGACTGCGTGCTGATGGTCTTCGCCGACGCCGAATACGACGAGGCCGACTACATCCGCGACCGCGAGGCCTTCATCCGACATGTTACCGGCTGAGAGACACGGCTCCGCCACGGCGTCCTTCTTGGCTGACAGACTGGGTGACGTCACCCGGCTTCGGCTGGCGACAGAAGCCGACGCCGCCTTCCTGCTTGGCCTCCGGCTGGACCCTTCGCGCAACCAGAATATCTCTGCGACCAGCGCTCATTTAGAGGCGCAGGTCGCTTGGATGCGCAGCTATGCCGATCGATGCGCCGCGGGCTTGGAGGCCTATTTCATCATTGAGGTCGCTGGCGAGGCGCAGGGATCACTCCGGCTCTACGACTACCTTCCCGAACGAGATTCATTTTGTTGGGGCAGCTGGATTGTCCGCCCTGGCGCACCAGCGGCGACCGCTTACCAGTCCGCCATCATGGCCT
>CALEEU010000134.1 GCA_937875975.1 uncultured Opitutia bacterium
GTCTGCATCGCGTCGACGGGATGCACGATGCCGCGGCCCATCAGCCGGTGCCAGAGGCGGTTGACGATGGTGCGCTGATAACGGCCGTTCTCCGGATGGGTGATGAGCGCGGCGAGCTGGGCGAGGCGTTCCTCGCGCGGCTTGGCGGCATCGACCTGGCCGAGCTCAGGGAAGGGCCAGGCAGCGACGGCCGGCTTGCCGGTCGGGATGTCGCAGCGCACGAGTTCCATCGGCCGGTTCGCGGTGATCGCGGCGAGGCCGTAGGCGTCGCGCAGCTTCCAGCGGTCGGTGAAGCTGTCGTGGCACGAGGCGCACTTCATGTTGATGCCGAGGAACGTCTGCGAGACGCTCTGCGAGAACTGGAGCTCGGGCACCTGGCCTGCGCTCACCGCGCCGCGCCAGATGATGCCCTTGGCGAAGCCTTCGCTGTCGGCGGAGGGCGCCACGAGCTCGCGAGTGAAGCGGTCGTAAGGCTTGTTGGTGAGCAGCGAAAGGTAGAGCCAGTTGGTGATCTGCTTGCGGCCGCCGTCGATGTAGCCGGTGCCGGCGTAATCGTTACGCAGCAGGTCGTTCCAGAAGACCATCCAGTGGTCGGCGTAGTCCACCTCGCGGGCGAGGAGCGTCCGCACGAGCGCCTCGCGCTTGTCGGGCCGCGTATCGGCCGCGAAGCCGCGGGCCTCTTCGGCGGAAGGCAACAGGCCGACGAGATCCAGCATGACGCGACGCTGGAAGGTGGCGTCATCCGCCGGCGACGGAATCGGGGCGCCCTTGGCCGCGAGCCAGCCGTCGAGCACGCGGTCGAGCGGATGCGTGCGGCCGGACTTCGCTTCGGGGAGCACCGGACGGCGCGGACGCAGCGGCGGCTCGAAGGCCGGCTGCTTGAAGGCGAAGCCTTCGGTCCAGACGGCGCCCTGCTCCACCCACGTGCGCAGGATGGCGACCTCGGCCGGACTCACGCGCGCGCCTTTCGGCGGCATGCGCTCGTCGGGATCTTCGCTGACGATCGACTCGAGCAGGCGTCCCTTCGACGCCTGACCCGGGAAAAGCACCGCGCCGTTCTCGCCGCCTTCGAGCAGCGAGGCGCGCGTGTTCATCGAGAAACTTCCCTTCTTCTTGTCACCCGTATGACACTCGCCGCAGTGCTTGCGCAGGATCGGCACCACCTCATGGGCGAAGTCGACCGGCGCGGCGCCGAGGGACGCCGCCGCGAGCAGGCTGACAAGAAGAGGACTACGACGCATGCGGCGACAGACGGATCAAGGGACGAACACGACCGCGGCGGCGGCGGCGGCCTCGACCGACTGCTTGGTGTCGGTCAGCTTGCCGTCTTGGCCGATACGGTAAGCGTTGAGCGTACCGGACTTCTGGCCGGCGCACACGAGCCAGCGACCGTCGGCGCTGAGGCCGAAGCCGCGCGGGGTGGCGGGCGTGCCAAGCATGTGCTGGAGCAGCGTAAGCTTGCCGTCCTGGGCGATCGTATAGACCGCGATGGAGTCATGCCCGCGATTAGAGACATAAAGCGTCTTGCCGTTGGGGCGGACGAAGATCTCCGCCGTGGAGACGCCCTTCTTATCGGCGCCAGCCGGCAGCGTGGGCAGGCTCTGGATCTCCTTGAGGCCGCCGTTACGTTCGACCGAGAAGGCGACGACGTTGAGGCCCATCTCGGTGTTCACGTAGGCGAACTTACCGCTGGGATGGAAGGCCAGGTGACGCGGGCCTTCGCCGGCGGTGACGCGACCGGACTTGGGCTTGTTCGGCGTGAGCACGCCTTTCTCGGCGTCGAACTTGAAGATGAAGATATCATCCGTGCCGAGGTCGGCGACGTAGGCGCGGCCGTTCTTCGGGTGGAAGTAAACGCCATGCGCGTGCGGACCAGACTGGCGGCCCGCGTTCGGGCCTGAGCCGACATGCTGGATCGAAGAGCTCGCAGGCGCGAAGGATCCGTCGGCCTTGATCGGCAAGGCGGTCGTCGATCCGGAACCGTAATTCACCACGACCAGGTTACGGCCGGCGGCATCGACGACGAGGTGCGTCGGGCCTTTGCCCTTGGAGGCTTCGGTGTTGAGCAGGCGCAGCTTGTCGCCTTCGACGGCGTAGGCGGCGACGGCGCCTTCGGCGGCTTCAGCGGTGGCGTAGAGGAACTTGGCGTCAGGGCTGAGCGCGACATAGGAAGCGGACTTGGCTTGGGCGGCGACGGTCGGCACCGAAATCTTGCCGGTCTTGCCGTCGAGCACGCAGCGTAGGATGCCGGACGCCTTCGCGCCAGAAGTGCCGACGTAGAAGACATACCGAGCGGGGGCCGGCTTCGGCGCGGCCTTGGCGGCAGCCTTCGGAGCGGGGGCGGTGGTGTCGGCGGACTGGCAACCGACGAGCGCGGCGGCGAGCGCGGCGAGGAGGAGGCGGGTAGTGTTCATGTGATCGGAAGTCAGGAAAGGAATCAGCGGCCAGTCCACCAACCGTCGAGCATAGCCGTGAGGCGCTTCACGTCGTCAGGGCGCGCCGCGGCGAGATCTTTGAGCTCACCCGGGTCAGCCTTGAGATCGAAAAGGCGCGGCGGCTCGGTGGCGTCGGCGGAACCGTACTGGGCGGTGCCAGTGTTGCGGCCGCTGGAGACGATCAGCTTGAGGTCGCCGGCGACGAGCCAGCGGTAGCGCAGGCTGGCCGCAGGTCGTGCGAGATCGAGGATGTCGTGCGTCGAGTTCTGGCCCGCGACGAAGGGACGCGCCTTCAGAGCCGCGTCGTCGAGCAGGTCGAGTCCGTCACCGTCGGCGGGCACGGGGGCGCCGGCAAGCTTCAGGAGCGTCGGCAGGATATCCACCGCGCTGGCGGCTTCGGCCATGACCGTCGGCTTGATGCGGCCGGGCCAGCTGACGAAGATCGGCGTACGGACGCCGCCGTCGAAGGGCGACTGCTTGGAACGCTCGAAATCGACCGAAGGCTTGTCCGTGCGCGGAATCCAACCGTTGTCAGCGATGTAGACGATGATCGTGTCGCGGGTGAGGCCTTCCTTCTCGAGATGGGCACGCACCTCGCCGATGGTCTCATCGAACCACTCCACCATCGCGTGGTATTTGGCGGCCTGGATGGTCGGCGACTTGTCGCGATATTTGGCGAGCAGCCTTTCGGGCGGCGTATGCGGGTCATGCGGCATCATCGGCGCATACCAAGCGAAGAACGGCTTACCGTCCCTCTTCGCGCGAGAAATGAAGTCCGTCAGCGGCGCCAAGGTCTTGCGGCCGATGTCGAGGCCTTCGTCGCCGTGGCGTCCGCCCTTGGTCATGCCTTCGGTGAAACCGCCGGTCTGATAAGGGCCCATCCACCACTTGCCCGTCTGCAGACTGACATAGCCCTGCTCGCCGAGCAGGCGGGGCAGGATCGGGGATTCCTGGAAGCGCTTGATCATCTGGGCGCGCCCATCGAGGAAAGCGGCGTTCTTCTGCTTCGCCGCGGCGGCCTTGGCCGCGCCTTTGGCGCCGACGGAGGCGCTGACGGGCACGAGCGGATCGTTGCCGGTCAGCCCGTGGCGGTGCACATGGCGGCCGGTCAGCATCGAGGCTAAGCTCGGTCCGCAGAGGGAGTTGGTGACATAGCCACGAGGGAAGAGGCGGGACTCCGCCGCGAGCTTATCGAGGTGCGGCGTGCTGACCGACTTCGAACCCATGAAGCCGTAGTCGGTCCAAGTGTGATCGTCGGAGACGATCATCAGGATGTTCGGCGGACGATCGGCCGCAGAAAGCGGCAGACAGAGGCACGCAAGGACAGCAACGCAAAGGGGTAGTAGACGGGGCATGCCCTATAGACTCCCCAAAGCGCCGCCCGTTCCCACCCAAAAAGTCAGCCAACTCTGGTCATTTAGCGCCCCCGCAGAGAAAAGCGCCCCACCCCCTTTGACGAACCTGCGACCTTGGGCACAACGACCCCCTTCGCCCTCCCTGGGACCTCGACGCCGCAGGAAAGCCCACCCCTGTAGAAAATATTATACGATTTTATCAAGTTGTCATTCAATGACTTGTGTAAATACCCCCCTCCGAACCCCCTTTTTTAGCCCTATATATACAGGCCCCTTTCTTTTTCCACATGATCAACAACATCACCCCCCGCACCGCCAAGCCCGACGCACTGACCTCCCTCCTCCGCTCCGACCTCCCCGACCTCGGTGAAATCCGGGTCAGCATCGTCGAAACCTCCCCGGACCGCTCCGGCGAGGCCGACTCGCTGACGCTCTACTTGAACCAGATCGCACGCTGGGCACGCCTCGGCGCCGAAGAGGAACTCCGCCTCGGCCGCCTCATCAAAGCCGGCCAGGACGCCGATGGCAGCCTCACCCTCGCGGGCCAGGCCGCTTTCGACGAACTCGTGAACCGCAACCTCCGTCTGCCCTACCACGCCGCCAAGCAGATGCGTGTCCCTCGCGAGGAGATGATGGAGCTCGTCGCAGCTGGTAATTTCGCGCTCCTCGCCGCCGCCCGTGACTTCGACGCCGACCTCGGCCATCGCTTCAGCACCTACGCCTTCTGGGGCATCCGTAGCGCCATCATGCGCGAACTTAATTTCCTTCGCCGTACCGTCCGCCTGCCGCGCAATCTGCACGAACAGCTTTCGAAGCTGCGCAAGGCCGAGGCCGCGCTGCTCCAGAAGCTCGGCCGCGAACCCGAGGAGGAAGAGGTCGCCGCCTTCCTGGAATGTTCCCCGGAGAAGATCATCGAGTTGCGTAGCTATCAGCAGCACAGCCAGTCGCTCGATGCGCCCCTCGGCGAAGAAAGCGACACCACCTTCGGCGACACGCTGAAGGATGATGACGCCACGACGCCGGCTGCGCACGCCGAAGCCGCCGACTTCAAGGACGCGCTCCGCGAAGTCCTGGCGCAGCTCACGCCCCGCGAACTGGAAGTGACGCGCCTCCGCCACGGGCTGGACGGCGAAGAGCTGACGCTCGACGCCATCGGCCAGCTCCAGGGGGTCTCCCGCGAGCGCATCCGCCAGATCGAGGCCGCCGCCCTACGCAAGCTGAACCAAGGCATCCGCCGTTAACCCCTTGTGCCAGAGGGCAGGTTGGCTATGATGAAGGCGTGCCCTCCTTCCGTCGCATCCTGGTTGTCATCGGACTCATCGGTCCGCTGACACCCAGCGCGTCGGCGCAGCAGGTCGAGCCCTTCGAGGAGCCACCGATCAACTACTCGGCGACGCCGACGAACGATCGCGCGACGGCGATCAGCGCCAAGTTCCAGAGCCGCGCCATGGAGATCCGCTCCATGCCGGCGAAGAAACGCCTCCAGTGGCTGCTCGACGAGCTGGGCGTGCCCGTCGAATCCCAGATCTTCGTCTTCAGCAAGACGAGCCTCCAGCGTGAACTCATCAATCCAGAGACCCCACGTGTGCTCTACTTCTCCGACGAGGCCTACCTCGGCTGGTCCCCGACCGGCGCCTTCGAGGTCGCAGTGTTCGACGCCAAGCTGGGCGCCACCTTTTATGTCTTCGAACCGCATGCCACGAAGGAAGAACCGCTGCTCGCGCGCAGTGGTGACTGCCTGCTCTGCCATTCCCGGCATGAGCATACGCCCTCCCTGCGGACGCGCTCCGTCTTCCCCGACGCGAACGGTGAACCGCTGAGCGGCTCCGGCAGTTCCAATATCGCCCCCTCAACCCCGCTCGCCGAGCGCTGGGGTGGCTGGTATGTCACCGGCACCAAGGCGCCCTTCGAACATCGGGGCAATCTGACGGGCAAGAAGATCGACGACTTCGAAGGTCCTTCCGCCCAACCGACCCGTAATCTCCTAAGCCTCGAAGGCGTCGTCGATACCCGCCGCTACCTCCTCAAGACGAGCGACGTCGTGCCGCTGCTGATGCACGACCATCAGGTGCACGTGCACAACGTCCTCTCGACGGCCAACCAAGACGCTCGCATTGCGCTCCATCGCTGGCCCGCCATGCGCGAGATCCTCGGCCTGCCCAAGGACGCGCCGCCCCAGGGCTCGTGCGTCGTAGTCTTCGACAGCCAAGCCGAGAAGGTCATCGACGCCCTGCTCTGCCGCGACGAGGCCGCCTGGCCCGCCGGCGGCATCCAAGGCGACGGCGTCTTCGCCCCCGCCTACGCCAAGTCGCGCAAGCCCGATCCCAAAGGTCGCTCACTGCGCGACCTCGACCTACGGACCCGCCTCTTCCGTTACCGCTGCAGCCCGCTGATCTACTCGGAGAGCTTCGCGACGCTGCCGAAGGAACTGCACGACATCATCCTGCTCCGGCTGTCCTCCGGTCTCCGCGCCTTCCCGCCGTCACCTTCCTTCGGACATCTCCCCGACGACGAACGTGCCGCGATCCACGAGATCCTGTCGGCGACGCTCCCGAACCTCCCAGCCGGCTGGGGCAAGTAAGGGCGGCGCAAAATAGGCCGGCCCTCGACGAGGGCCGGCCTATTGATTCAAGCGCTGGGCGGCTTATTTGACGAGCGAAGCAAGCTTCTCGCGGATCGCGTCGGCTTCGATCTGGTAGCTGGCGGCGTTCAGATGCAGGAGGTCAGGCATGACCGACTTCTCGAGCGTACCGTCGGCGGTCAGGAACTTGGCGCCGATGTCGAAGAAGTGGACCTTCTTGCCGTCGTCGAACTTGGCGATGATCGCATTGACCTGGCTGTTCTTCACGCGGGGAGCGTCGGTCGGCTTGGCCGCACGGGGAAAGACCGCGAGGAGGAGCACCTTCGTGTCAGGCGAACGCTGATGGATGGCGGCGATGATTTTCTTGATGCCGTTGGCGATCAGCTCCGGCGTGTGCGCCGGGTTGCCAGCGTTGTTGGTGCCGATCATCAGGACGACGGCCTTGGGCTTGATGCCTTCGAACTCGCCGTTTTCGACGCGCCAGAGGACGTGCTGGACCTGGTCGCCACCGATGCCGAAGTTGGCGGCCTTATACTGGCCGTATTCTTTTTCGAAGAGAGCCTTCTGGCCGTTCCAGCCCGCGGTGATGGAGTCGCCGAGGAACACGACCTGCGCTTCGCCCTTCCGGGCGACGGCGACGAAGGATTCGTGGGACTTCGCGAAGCCGGCTTGGACCTGGCCGGTCTTAGGGTCGAACTTAGGAGCGGCGACATCAGGCTGCTGCGCCGGCAGCTTCACGGCCGGAGCGGCGGCCTTCTTAGGGGCGTCTTTCTTGGCTTCCTGGGCGACGACGGAGGTCGCGGCGAACAGGGAAAGCCCGAGGAGGAGGAATAGGGTGCGTTTCATGGGGGGTAACTGGGGGGACCTCCATTTCGTCTCCGGGTTCCCCCCTGTCAACGACCGCCCCCTCTGGCTTGCTCACATGCGGCCAGCCGGCATAGGAACCTGCATGAGCAAACCCCTGCGTTTCGTGACTAAGGCCGAGGCTATCAAGGAAGAGTATAAAGGTCGGACCAATTACTGGCTGACCCGGCCCGAACTGACCGGAGCCAAGGACCTGCAGGTCTGCGAAGCGACGTTGCCGGCGGGCGAAGGCCACGCCTTCCACACGCACCCCGAGCTCGAGGAGATGATCTACGTCCTCGCCGGCGAGGTGGAGCAGTGGGTCGAAAAGGAGAAGCGCATCCTGAAGCCTGGCGACGCCGCGCACATCCCCGCGGGCATCGTGCACGCGACCTTCAATGTCTCGAAAGCGGACGCGACGATTCTCGCCATCCTTTCGCCCGGCGCGAGCAAGGGGCCCTTCATGGTCGACGTGAGCGGCGAGGCACCCTGGAACCAATTGCGCGGCCAGGGATGAAGGCGTTGCTCGGATCACGCGCGCTGATCGTCTCCATCGTCGTCCTCCTCGCGGGGACAATCATCCCATTTATGATTTGGGGCGACGCGCTGGAGACGACGTTCTCCGTCCAAGGCGCGCGCGCCTGGATGGCCGGTTATGGCGCCGGCGCTGGCGTCGCCGGCATCGGCCTGCTCGTGGCGGACATCCTCCTGCCCATCCCGAGCACGCTCGTGATGTCGGCGCTGGGCCTGACCTACGGTCCGCTCATCGGCGGGCTCTACGCGGCGACCGGTTCCGCCCTCGCCGGTCTGATCGCTTACGGCCTCAGCCGCTGGCTCGGTCGTCCGCTCGCCATACGCATCGCCGGCGAAGCGGGCCTGCGCGAAGGTGAAAACTTTTTCGCGACCGGCGGCGCCTGGCTCGTCGCGTGCTCACGCTGCCTCCCCATCCTACCCGAAGCGGTCGCCTGCCTGGCCGGCCTGAACCGCATGCCCTTCCGAACTTTCCTCCTCGCGGTACTCTGCGGCAGTTTGCCGATGGGCTTCATCTTCGCGGCGATCGGCGCACTAGGGCAGGACGACCCCGCCTGGGCGCTCGCGCTCAGCGTCGTGGTGCCAGCACTGCTCTGGCTAGGCGCGCGTCGCTGGATGCGACGCTGATTAGCGTAGCTCCTTGATCCGGACGTTGCGGTACCAGACGTGCTTCGCCTCGTCTTGGAAACCGATATGCCCATCAACCGGACGGTCTTTCATCGGGGAAGTAGCGAGATCGAGGACAATCGTGCGTTCGCCGTTAAAGTCGACGGTCAGACGGCGGTCCTTCAGCGTGAGCGTGTAGCGATTCCATTCGCCGGGCGCCTTCACCATGTTCTTCGAGGCAGCCATCGCGCGGATGATGCCGCCGCAATCATGATGGCCTGGCTTCGCGAGTCCGAAGGTATCGAGAATCTGTAGCTCGATGCCCTTGGCGACGGGGTCGAGTGGATCAGCGACGCAGAAGAAGACGCCCGAGTTGCCCGTCGGCTCCATCTTGAATTCCAGATCGAGGACGAAGTCGCGGTACTTACGCTCAGTGAAAATATAAGCGTCGAAACGCTTCCAGCCTGTCTCGCCGGGGCGAGGCTTCAGCGTCACGGTGCCGTCCGTGTCGTAAACCCAGTTACCCTTGGTCTTCCAACCGGCGAGGTCCTTGCCGTTGAAGAGCGGGGCGAAGCCCGGGGCATCGGCGGCTGGATGCGGCACGGCGGCGACGGTCGGGCTCACCGGAAATGGTTCGGGGGCGGCCGCGAGGGCGAGGGGCAGCAGGGCGGCGAGAAGCAGGAAGCGGGGCATGCGATTGAGGTAACGCGCGGTGGAAAGAGGTCGAGCCACATGTGCGCCCGGGCAAGTTACTAAACGATTAAAAATGAAAACGGTCGTAAGGAGATTCCCCTCGCAGGCGGAGGGATAATCACCGACAACTGGAACCTTGATCGCACCCCTCGGTCTTACCCCTACCCCTACCCTACCATGAACTGCGTGAAGAAACTCACGGCGGCGCTACTGCTGTCCCTCCCCGCCCTCGCCCGCGCCGGCGAAGCGGACATCCGAATCCCCGACCTGGCGAAAACGACGTTCCTCAATGGTGCGCTCACCGGCCATCAGATCCTGTGGTTCGGTCTGGTCGTCTGCGCCCTCGCGACCGTCTACGGATGGTGGCAGTACCTGCAGACGCGGGCGCTCCCCGTCCACCGCTCGATGTCGGACGTCTCCGATATCATCTGGGAGACGTGTAAGACCTACCTCTGGCAGCAGGGTAAATTCCTGGCCGGCCTCTGGGTGCTCATCGCTGGCTGCATGACCTACTACTTCGCTGGCCTCGAGCACAAGGACGCCTCCTCTGTCGCGGTAATCCTCGCGGCTTCGGTCCTCGGCATCCTTGGCAGCTACGGCGTGGCTTGGTTCGGCATCCGTATCAACACCGTCGCCAATTCGCGCGCCGCCTTCTCCGCGCTGCGCGGCAATCCGCTCGCCACGTTGCTCATCCCGCTCAAGTCCGGCATGAGCGTCGGCCTCCTCCTCGTCGCCATCGAGCTCTTCTTCATGATCGGGATCCTCCTATTCCTGCCCAAGGATCTCGCCGGGCCCTGCTTCATCGGTTTCGCCATCGGCGAATCCCTGGGCGCCGCCGCCCTCCGTATTTGCGGCGGTATTTTTACCAAGATTGCGGACATCGGTGCCGACCTGATGAAGATCGAATTCAAGCTGCCGGAGGACGATCCCCGTAACCCTGGCGTCATCGCCGACTGCACGGGCGACAACGCGGGCGATTCCGTCGGTCCGACCGCGGACGGCTTCGAGACCTACGGCGTCACCGGCGTAGCGCTCATCGCCTTCCTCGCGCT
>CALEEU010000135.1 GCA_937875975.1 uncultured Opitutia bacterium
CGTTCCTTCCTAGTCTTTCCCAGGGGAGTCCGTGACCGGACTGAGATGAGGCTTGGCCTCGAACCCTCGTACCTGATGCGCCTCGGCGCCGTAGGAAGCGGATTGTGCAGCCCATAACATCCCCGTTTCCGTGAACCTTTCAGGTCCGCGCGGATAGTCTTTCCTCCGGCCAACCCATCCTCTTTCCCACCCATCATCCCTTCTTCCATGGTCTCCGACAACAAGCCCACCAACTTCCCGAACTCGACGCGTGTTTACGTGCCGGGCTCGCGCCCTGACATCCTCGTGCCGATGCGCGAGGTGAAGCTGGCCGATACCTCCCGCCCCGATGGCGCGAAGTCACCCAATGAGCCGGTCCGTATCTACGATACGTCGGGTCCCTGGGGCGATCCGGCCTTCCATGGCGACGTCGAGCAGGGCCTGCCCGCCATCCGTGCGGCCTGGATTCTTGAACGCGCTGACGTCGAAGCCGTCGCGGGTCGCGAACTGAAGCCGGAAGACGATGGTTACCTTTCCTGGAAGCACGCCGAGACCGCCCAGCGCGCGACCTCCCGCAATCGCCTCGTCCAGTTCGACCGTGCCGATCGTAAGGTCTATAAGGGTAAGCCCGGCCAGCGTCCGACCCAGCTCGCCTATGCTAAGCAGGGCATCATCACGCCGGAGATGGAGTATATCGCGATCCGCGAGAACATGCGCCTCGCGACCGCTCAGCCGGAATCGACCCGTCGCCATGACCTGACCTTCCAGCACAAGGGTGAGTCCTTCGGCGCCGCCATCCCGAAAGTCATCACTCCCGAGTTCGTTCGTTCCGAAGTCGCCCGCGGTCGCGCCATCATTCCGGCCAACATCAATCACCCTGAACTCGAGCCGATGATCATCGGTCGCAACTTCCTGGTGAAGATCAATACCAACATCGGTAACTCCGCCGTGGCCTCGTCCATCGAGGAGGAAGTCGAGAAGATGCGCTGGTCCATCAAGTGGGGAGGCGATACGCTCATGGATCTTTCCACGGGTAAGAACATCCACCAGACCCGCGAGTGGATCCTTCGTAACTGTCCCGTGCCGGTCGGCACCGTACCGATCTACCAGGCCCTCGAGAAGGTCAACGGTCGCGCCGAAGACCTCACCTGGGAGATCTTCCGCGACACCCTCATCGAACAGGCCGAGCAGGGCGTCGATTACTTCACGATCCACGCCGGCGTCCGCTTGGCCTACATCCCGATGACCGCCCGTCGCGTCACCGGTATCGTCTCCCGCGGTGGCTCGATCATGGCCAAGTGGTGCCTCTCGCACCACAAGGAGAACTTCCTCTACACCCATTGGGACGACATCTGCGACATCATGGCCGCCTATGACGTCAGCTTCTCGATCGGCGACGGCCTCCGTCCCGGCTCGATCGCCGACGCCAACGACGACGCCCAATTCGCCGAACTGAAGACCCAGGGTGAGCTGACTACGCGCGCTTGGGACCGTGGCGTGCAGGTGATGAACGAAGGCCCTGGCCACGTGCCGATGCACATGATCAAGGAGAACATGGATAAGCAGCTCGAGTGGTGCCACGAGGCGCCGTTCTACACGCTCGGACCCCTCACGACCGACATCGCCCCGGGCTACGACCACATCACGTCCGCCATCGGCGCCGCGATGATCGGCTGGTACGGCACCGCGATGCTCTGCTACGTCACCCCGAAGGAACACCTCGGCCTGCCGAACAAAAACGACGTCCGTGAAGGCGTCATCGCCTACAAGATCGCTGCCCACGCCGCCGACCTCGCCAAGGGCCACCCCGCCGCGCAGATCCGCGACAACGCGCTCTCCAAGGCCCGTTTCGAGTTCCGCTGGCCCGACCAGTTCGCCTTGGCCCTCGATCCCGAGCGCGCCCAGGAATACCACGACGAGACCTTGCCGCAGGAATCCGCCAAGACCGCGCACTTCTGTTCCATGTGCGGACCGAACTTCTGCTCCATGCGCATCTCTGACGACATCCGTAAGTTCGCCGACGCCCAGGGTGTCTCCGAAGCCGAGGCACTCGCCAAGGGCATGGAAGAGAAGTCCAAGGAATTCCGCGAAAAGGGCGGGGAGATTTATCAGTAATGGGTGAGGGCGGTGAGCGGTAAGCGGTTGGCGGTTGGGGTAAATCCCACGCCACACCTCTTGCCGTTTCCAACCGCTAACCGCCAGCCGCCAACCGCTGACCACTTTGTCATCTCCTCAACAATCCGCCACCGCGTGGTACGACTCGCCGTTGTATTACGATATGGTCTATGCGGACTATACGCCGAAAGAGACGCGCTTCATCGAGGGCATCATGAAGAAGCACGGGCCGGTGCTGGATGGCCCCATGCAGGTCTTCGAGCCGGCCTGTGGGTCCGGTCGCCTACTTGAGTCGCTGTCAGCGCGCGGTCACGTCGTCCATGGCTTTGACCTGAACAAGCATCAGGTCGCCTTCGCCAAGAACCGACTCAAGGCCAAGGGGCTGAAGGGTAGGGTCTGGCGCGATCGCTTGCAGGATTTTAGCCTCCCGAAAGGCGCCTGCTATGACGTCGCCCACTGTTTCGTCAGTACCTTCAAGTATATCGATACCGAAGCGGGTGCAGTGAGCGCGCTGCGTCGCATGGCCGCGTCGTTGCGTCCAGGAGGTCTACTTCTACTCGGCCTGCACCTGACGGATTATAAGAACACGCCGCCCGACCATGAGCGGTGGATTGGCCGCAAGCCGGGCGTTCGCGTGGTTAGTGATACTTGGTCCGCCCCTGCCGACCGGAAGGCCCGCACGGAGGCCATGCGCACCCGCATGCGCATCACCGAGAAGGGTAAGACCCGCGTCGAAGAGACCCACTGGGATTTCCGTACGTATTCGCCTGCTGAGCTCAAGGCCCTCCTCGCCAAGGTCCCGTCGCTGCGACTGGTCGTCTGCCATGATTTCCATTACGACCTCACGTCGACCCGTAAGATCGATATGGCCTACTCGGACGTCTTGCTGGTGCTGCGGAAAGCCTGAGGCCTGCGTCGCGCCGCTTCAGATGCGCTTCATCACCGACTTCGCAATCCCCTGGATTGTGAGAGAAGTGGTGGGGATGAGGTCCGGGTAATTCTGGTTCTCGGCCTTGAGGTAGACCTTCGAGCCCTGCTTGATGAGGCGCTTAAGGGTCGTCTCGCCGTCGATCAGGGCGGCGACGATGTCACCGTGCTTCGGCGTGCCGGGTTCGATGATGACCGTATCGCCGTCGTTGATGTCGGCATCGATCATCGAATCGCCGCGCACGCGGAGAGCGAAAGCTTCGGGGGCACGACGACGGGAACTGGCGGAAATCGGAACCTGCATCGCATCGAGGACGCCGGAGGATTCGGTGTAGTCGGGGAAGCCGGCGGCAATCGAGCCGGCGAACTTCACGCTCTCGAAGGCGATGGCGTCATCGCCGGGTCCTTCGTAGCGGATGACCGTCTCGGAAGTGTCGCCGAGGACTTCGGGGACGATCTTGTAGGCGCGGGCGGCGCCAGGGATACGCTGGAGGACGCCTTTGCGCTCGAGGGCCTGGAGGTGGCCGAAGACGGCGTTGGTCGAGGCGAAGCGGAACTTGGCCTGGATGTCGCGGATGCTCGGCCAGTAGGTGTGCTCGGCGACGTGGGCCTTCATGTAGTCGAGGATGGCCCGCTGCTTCTTGGTCAGTTCTTCCATAGTGAACGCATGTTCTATGAAAACTTGTTCACTGTCAAGTCTTCAGCCCAAAAGGCCATATAAACCTCAATATCCTCCGAACTTGGCCTCGAACTCGGCCACGGTGCGCTCCATCCCGGGGTAGCAGCGGGCGGCGATGGCCAGGGACTGCTCGCGGATGGCCCTAGGCACGCCCCAGAGGGCTTGGCTGACCGAACCGGTGATAGCGGCCAGGGTGTCGGCGTCCCCCCGCACGGAGGCGGCAAAGCGGACCGCGGACTCGAAGTCGGGGGTGCCGATGGCGATGGCTAGGCATTCCGGCACGCAACCTTGGCAGGTCTCGTTATAGCTGTGGCTCTTCCGGATCTCCGCGAGGTCGGGTAGGGGGCCGTAAAAGTTTTCCGCGACGGCCCGGACGGCGGCGGGGTTGCGGGTCTTGCGCGCGGTCCAGATTGCCGCCGCCACGGCTTGGGCCCCCTTGATGCCCTCAGGGTGAGCGTGTGAAGGCCGGGCGCTCAACGTCGCGTGCTCGAGGACGCTCTCCAGGTCATCGAAGGCCCAGGCCACGGGCGAGACGCGCATGGCCGCGCCGTTGCCGAAGGAATCACGTTCCCCGGGCGCGCCGTCGTAGACCCAGCCGAGGAAGCCGCCGCCGAAGGCCGCCGACAAAGGGGCCAGTTGGCCGTTCTTCTCGTAGTAGCTGACCATGCCGACGAGCCGCGGCTTATAGTCGCGTTCGCCCCGGAGGATTGTCTCGGCGACCGCCCAGGTGAGCAGCGAGTCGTCGGTCGGGCAGGACTTCTCGGCGAAGAGAGGGAAGCCCGCGTCTTCGTTACGGCTGAATTCGTGGACCGACCCGATGATGTCGCCGGCGATGGCTCCGAGCATCCTGGCAAGTTGCCCGCCGGGGCGGGGGCTTCCAGACTAATTGTCCGGTCGGTGCGTCATAGCGCCCGGCGGTCATGCGGGACTTCCGTCATATCGGAAGATATCACGATTATCTGCGCCCGATGTTCGCCGAAGATTGCGACCAACGCCCGCTTCGCTTGTCTCATCCTCAACCCCATGCCCCTCCGTCTGTGCTTGTTCTGGTGCTTCGCCGCGCTGGCCGTCGCGTGCGCCTCCGCGCAATCCCTCGCGCCGATCCCGTCGCCCGCCGACCGCGCGTCCGTCGCGTCCGACTTCTGGCTCCGGACCTGGGTCAAGGTCGACGATTCGTTCTTCACCAAGCACGAGCGCAATCTCTTCGAGGAATCGGTCGGCGTGCACTTCCGCGACCTCGAGGGCGCGCACGAGCTCTTCGTCAACGGCGTCAAGGTCGGCGCCGGCGGCACATTCGCACCGGCCTACAAGAGCGCCCGCAAGGAGGTCTTCCGACACAAGGTCCCGGTAGGCACGTTGAAGAAGGGCGAGTGGAATGAAATCGTCTTCCACGTCCAGCAGCCCGCAGGGAAGGGCGGCTTCCTCGGCGAAGCGCCGTTCATCATGAACTACTTCATGGAGTGCGTCCTCGAAGGTGCCTGGGAATATTCCGCGACGCCGTTGGTCCCTGGTCCGGCGCTCAAGGTGCAGCCGGCTTCCTCATCGTTTTCGAAGTTCCGCGAATCGAACCGCGTGCTGGGTCGCGCCGAACAGTTCCACGGTCCTAAGCTTTCGCCGGCCGACGCCTATGCGAAGATGCGTGCGACGCCTGATCTCGCGATCGACCTATTGCTGTCCGAGCCGCTCGTCGCCCAACCGACCCACTTCAGTTTCGACACCCGCGGCCGCCTCTGGGTCACGCAGTATCGGCAGTATCCTTATCCCGCAGGCGTCAACATGATCAGCCGCGATAAGTATTACCGCTCGCACTACGACCGCGTCCCCCCGGCTCCGCCCCACCACGACCGTGGCGCTGATATCGTCTCGATTCATGAATCGACCAAGCACGACGGCGTCTACGACAAGCACACAGTCTTCCAGGATGGCCTCAATATGGCCAACTCCGCTGTACGCGCCAATGGGGGCGTCTGGGTGATGAACCCGCCTTACCTGCTGTTCTACCCCGACGCCAATGGCGACGACGTTCCCGACGGCCCGCCCGTGGTGCATCTCTCGGGCTTCGGTCTCGAGGATACCCACTCGGTGGGCAACGGGATCATCCTTGGTCCGGATGGCTGGCTCTACGGCGTGCACGGGAGCACGTCCTCCTCGCGCGTCGTCCGTCCTGGTTTCGATTCCGCCGACGCCGCCCCGGTCCACTTCGAAGGCTGCATGGTCTGGCGCTACCACCCGAAGACCCGCGAGTACGATATCTTTAGCGAAGGCTCGGGTAACCCCTTCGGGCTCGAGTTTGACGGCGACGGTCGCATGTACTCCGGTCACAACGGCGGCAACACCCGCGGCTGGCACTACGTCCAGGGCGGCATCTATCTCAAGCAGGGCGTCGACCCCGGTAAGTTCGGCCCTGCGCGGACGCCCTACACTTTTGGGCAGCTACCGATTCTGGGCACGCTCACCAAGGTTCCGCGCTTCGCGCACTTCGGTTCGTTCATCGAGGGAACGGCCATGCCCACGAAGTATCAAGGTCACCTCTTCTCTCTAGATCCGCTCCATAATACCGTCACCGATTCCGAGCGCCTCCCGCAGGGTGCGACGTACGTGACGACCGATAAGGGCATCGCGATGTGGTCCGAAGACGTCGGCTTCCGTCCGCTCTATAGCGCCAACGCCCCCGACGGCTCGCTCTTCGTGTCCGACATGTACGAGTATTACATCGCGCACGGCCAGCACTACCAGAACCAGATCGATCCCACGACTGGCCGAATGTATCGCCTCCGCGACAAGGACGCCAAACTGGAGACCGACACGAACCTGGAAGGCAAGACGACCGCTCAGTTAGTGGCCCTGCTCGGGCACGCGAACAAGTTCCACCGCACGGCTTCATTGCAGCTCCTGGCCGAACGCCGCGACCCGCAGGCGATCGCCTTGCTCGACGCGCAGCTTGCGGCCGACAAGGGCAGGGGAGCCCTCGGTTCTCTTTGGTCCCTCTATCAGGCCGAAGCGCTCACCGACGCCCGCGCCGTCGCCGCGCTGACCCATGCCTACGCGCCGGTCCGGTTCTGGGCCACGCGTTTCCTTGGCGATAAATATGGCGTCAACCGTGGACTCGGCGTCGCGGGTGTAGGATCCAAGGGCGCACGTGAAGTCCCTGCCAAGGTATTTGCCGCCGTCCTCGCTCGCTCACGGGTCGAACCCGACGCCGAAGTCCGCTCGCAGCTCGCCTCTTCGGCCCGTCGTCTGCCGACCGCCCAGATGCTCAAGCTCGTCACGGCCCTCGCTTCCCGCGATGAGGACGCCACCGACGCCTATATCCCATTGCTGCTCTGGTTCGCGCTGGAATCCCACGTGACCCTCGCTCGCGAGGCCGTCGTGGGCTTCGCCAAGGATCCGGCCATCTGGGATCGCCCGCTCGTCCAGCAGCATCTCCTACCTCGCCTGATGCGTCGCTTCGCCACGGAAGGCCGCCGGGCCGATCTACTCGTCTGCGCTCAGCTCCTGCGTCTTGCCCCGACGCCCGCTCACAGCGTGCATCTTATGAAGGGCTTTGAAGATGCCTACCGCGGACGCGAACTCGCCGGCCTGCCCGACGAACTCCTCCAGGCCATGGCGGCTTCCGGCAAGGCGCCGTTGATGCTCCGTGTGCGTCAGGGCGATCCAGTGGCCATCAAGGAATCGCTGGCCCTCATCGCTAATAAAAAGGCGGACGCTACCGAGCGCCTCAACCAGGTCCGCGTCTTTGGCGAAGTACGACACCCCGAGGCGCAGGCCATCTTGCTGGCGATCGCTGGCTCCGCTGAGTCTGCTGCGCTGCGCAAGGCCGCGCTCATCTCGCTGATGACCTACGGTCAGCCTGAGGTCGGCGCCCAGACCGTCGCCATCGTCGAGACGAGCGTCGGAGATATCCGTCTCGCTGCGTTGGCCCTGCTCGCTAGCCGCGCCGAATGGTCGCAGCAGCTCTTGCAGGCCGTCAAGTCCGGCCAGATCGGTGCCAACACCGTTCCGCGTGACATGGTGGAACGCATGCGGCAGCACGAACCGAAGCAGTTGCAGTCGTTGCTGGCTGAACTCTATCCGGTCAAGCCGGCTGCCGGCGTGACGGATTTCATCGCCAAGATCGCTGACGTCGAAGCCAAGCTCAAGGCCGGTACGGGCAATCCCTATGCGGGCGAGCCCATCTACATGGAAAGGTGCGCTCCTTGCCATAAGCTCTTCTTTAAGGGCGGGAAGATCGGCCCGGAACTCACCGCCTACCAGCGTGACAACCTCGGCACGATGCTCATCAGCGTCGTGAATCCTAACATCGAGATCCGCGAAGGCTTCCAGTATTTCTCCGTCACCACGAACGATGGGAGATCGCTCAGCGGCTTCCTGGTCGAGCGCGACGCGCAGATCTTGGTTCTCCGCGGATTGGAAGGGGAGGATATCACCCTGCGTCAGGCCGACATCCGCCTGCTCACTCCTATGGGCCGCAGCCTCATGCCGGAAGGACTCCTCGATGGCATGGAGGCCCAGCAGCTGCGCGACCTGTTCGCGTACCTCCGGATCTCGCAGCCGATCAGCAAATAGCCGAAGTAAGGCTGGAACTTATATTATTATTAGGTGTTAATTAAGTCGTACCCTATGAAGCACCTACCCTACGTCTGTCTCCTCACCCTCGGCTCGGCCTCCGCTTTCGCGGCTTCCGCTCCGTCCAGCCTCTTCGCCAGCAATGTCGAAGTCAGCTACGTCCAGCAGTCCACCGACGGCATCGCCGGCCATCTCAATGGCTGGGAGCTGTCCGCCACCGCCTACCTCGGCAAGTCTGACGCCTTCGTCAACGCCCAGACCTCGGTCGGCGGCGACCTCGGCAACGGCGTTGATGCCGTCTCCCTCGGCTACCGCTTCAAGAACGTCGGCGCGATCGCCGACGTGGCCCTCACGGCTGGCTCGAACGAAACCTACGGCATCGCTCTCCACCGCGCCCTCGGCGGCGGTTTCGGCGCCTGGGCTTCCTACGAGAACAACGCCTCTGGCCATGATGTCAGCGTCGTCCTGAGCAAGTCCATCACCAGCAACATCTCGGCCGACCTCGGTTACTCCTGGATCAGCCGCGACGCCCTCGCGGACCAGAACCAGTGGAGCCTCGGTCTCCGCTTCAAGTTCTAAGCCTCGCTTAGCTCGAAAGCAAAGCCGTCGACCCTTGCGGGTCGGCGGCTTTTTCTTTGGTCACATTAGCCCCTGCGTGGGGATGACGGGCGCCGGGACGACCGGTGCCGCGGCTGGGGCGTCGAGCTTATCCAGTTGGGTCTTGAGGGCGGACATGGCTTGTTCGCGCAAAGCGATGACTTCCGTTTCCAACGCAGCACGTTGTTCGTCGGTCTCGGCGGCCCGGAAGGCTTCGCCGATTTCCCGTCCGCGCTTGAGGATTTCCTGCGAAGAGGGGTCCAGCATACCGTTGCGGATCGCCTGACCGAGTTTCTTTTCATCTCCACCAGCGAGGTCCATTGCCATTTTCCGCGTCTCTTCCCCGAAGGCCTTGTAACGGGCCTTCGTGGCCTCGTCCATCGGCGGGCGCTTTGCCTGTGTCGGCGCAGCCGGCTTGGCCGCAGCGACTGGTGCGGGCTTAGGGGTCGGCGCGGGGACAATCGCCTTCTCGACCTTGGCTGGCAGAGGCGCTTCG
Source organism: uncultured Opitutia bacterium (assembly GCA_937875975.1). GTDB lineage: Bacteria > Verrucomicrobiota > Verrucomicrobiia > Opitutales > UBA953 > UBA953. The sequence goes on from CALEEU010000135.1 coordinate 9,360, forward strand.
GAGGGGGTGACGAAACGGGCGATGAGGAAGCCGATCGCCACGCAGAAGGCGATGGTGATGAACAGCGAGGTTTTCTTCATGGCTCAGGTTAAGCCGTCCCCCTCGCGTCTGGCGAATCCGTAATCGGCCTTAACGGACCAAGCAGGGCTTCTTCGGGTCGAATTTCCAGCTCGGGATTAGGAACTGCATCGCCACGGCGTCATCGCGCGAACCAGATGGGAGTTTCAGGTAGAGCTGATGGGCGGCCTCGAGCTGGGCCGGGTCGATCTCGACACCGAGTCCGGGTCTTTGCGGAACCGAAATCTTGCCGCCCTTGATGAGCAACGGCTCTTTGGTGAGGCGTTGGCCTTCCTGCCAGATCCAATGGGTATCCATCGCGGTGACATCGCCCGGAGCGGCGGCGCCAACGTGCGTGAACATCGCGAGGGAGATGTCGAAGTGGTTATTGGAGTGCGAGCCCCAGGTGAGGCCACGTTCCTGGCAGACTTGCGCGACTTCGACCGAGCCCTGCATCGTCCAGAAGTGCGGGTCAGCGAGGGGGATATCGACCGCCTGTAGTTTCAGGGCGTGATCAAGCTGGCGCCAATCGGTGGCGACCATGTTGGTGGCGGTGCGGAGGCCGGTGGCCTTCTTGAATTCGGCCATGATCTCACGGCCGGAGAAGCCGGCTTCGGCACCGCACGGGTCCTCGGCGTAGGCGAGCACGCCTTTCAGGTTCTGGCAGACCTCGACGGCTTCCTTGAGGAGCCA
>CALEEU010000136.1 GCA_937875975.1 uncultured Opitutia bacterium
ACCTTCAGGAAAATCTTCTGACGCTTGAGGAACCAGAAGAGCAGCCACTTCACCGCAAAGATACCCGTGACGAGCACCACCGAGGCCACGGCCGGAGGGAAGGCCCGGGCGAGACCACCGAACAAGGCCTGTCCAGTGAAGTCGAAGTTAAGGAACTTACCGGACATGTAGATGAGGACGGAATTCATGCCGATGACGGCGAAGAAGGCGCCGAAGCCGCGTGCCCAGCCGCGGACGTCGATGAACCAATAGAACGAAGCCAACAGCAGACTCGACCAACCGCAGGTCCAGAGGACGAACGAGCTGGTCCAAAGGTTCTTGTTCAACGGGAAGACGAAACTCCAGAGTCCGCCGACAGCGAGCAGCGCGAGGCCCGCCACCGCCAGGCCTACGGCCTTACGGTCGCCGGAGACTTCCTCCGCGGAGCGTCGCAGCCACAAGCCCGCCAGGATGCCGAGCAAGGCGTTACCGATCGCCGGCAGGACCGCGAGCAGGCCTTCCGGGTCATGGATGCCTTTGTGGAGTTTACCCGGCATCAGTAGGCGATCCACGTAGCTCGCAAAGTTGCCCTCCATCGTAAGATCCCCGGGCGCGAAGCCAGGCGCATGACCGAACGACAACATCGCCCAGTAGCCTAGCAGGATGCCAGCGAGCCAGGCCCAGAGACGCTTCGGGGTCTCGTAATTGAAGACGAAAACAAGCTGGGCGAACATGCCCGCGAGACCGATACGCCCGAGCACGCTGCCGAGGCGCATGTTCTCAAGCCCCTTCCACTGGAGGCCATTGTTATAAATGATACCGAGTAGGACGAGGATCAGTCCACGCTGGATGACCTTGCGGATGACTTCGCCGCGAGCGCCTTCCGTGAGCCGGCGCGTCAGCGAGTACGGCGTGGAGACGCCAGCCATGAAGAGGAACAGCGGAAAGATGAGGTCGTAAGCCTGGAATCCATTCCAATCGACGTGCTTGAGCTGAGCGTCGATTGCACCGAGCCAGCCCCACTCGGTCAGCTTGAAGAGGGCGACTAGGATACCATGCCCGCCGACGATCCAGAACAGGTCAAAGCCACGCAGGGCATCGAGTGAAAGCAGGCGGTCGGACTTCGGGGCAGGCGTCTCCATGGGGGTGAAACTTTTCTAGCCCAGCACCGAAGGAGGTCTACCCGGAAAGTCCTCCTTAATGACCCACGGCCTTAGAAATCAGAAATGGACACATCGTCGCCGTTATCCGCCAACCGCTAGCCGCAGAGACCCCGCGCCGCTTTGCGGCGCTTACATCCGCTCCACGGGCTCGATGCCGAGGAGACGGAGGCCCGTTTCCATGACGGCGCAGGTGCGCGAGCAGAGCATGAGACGACGGGCCTTCACGGCGGGGTCGTCGACGATGACGCTGTCCGCGGCGTAGAAGGTGCCGTAGGCGGCGGCGAGCTCGTGCAGGTAGGTGCAGAGGTGGTGCGGACGGAGTTCCTCGAGCGCCTGGTCGAGAGCGGCGGTGAACGCCAGCAGCTTGCGGGCGAGCGCGATCTCGGCCGGGGTCTCCGGATCGGTCGCGCCTTCTTCGCCCTGCCCCACGGCCAGGCCGCTCTTGCGGAAGATCGACCGGACGCGGACGACGGCGTACATGAGGTACGGCGCGGTGTTGCCTTCGAAGGCGAGCAGCTTGTCCCACGAGAAAGTGTAATCCATCGTGCGGTTCGACGACAGGTCGGCGTAGCGCATGGCGGCGACGCCGATGGCCTTGCCGATTTCTCGACGCTCCGCTTCCGGCAGTTCTGGGCTCTTGCTCGTGACGGCGTCGAAGGCGCGCTGCGTGGCCTCATCGATGAGTGCCTGCAAGCGAACCGGGTCGCCCGACTTGGTCTTAATGGCTTTGCCATCCTCGCCGAGGATTGTTCCAAACCAAACGTGACGGAGGCGCGGGAGTTTGCGCTCCGAAGCCTTGAACCACTTGGCGCCGGTCACGAAGAGCTGGTGGAAGTGATCCTGCTGACGGCCGTCGGTGACGTAGACGATTTCGTCCGCTTTGAAGTGCTCGGTGCGGTAAAGCAGCGTGGCGAGGTCGGTCGAAGCATAGTTGGACGAGCCGTCCTTCTTGCGGACGATGAACGGCATCTTCGTCTCGGCATCGCGAGAGAAGCGCGGCTCCTCGTCATGCCAGACCACGAGCGCGCCTTCGCTCTCTTCAGCCAGCTTATACTTAGCCAGCTCTGCGTAGACCTGGTCGACCTTGTCGCGGTAGAAGGATTCGCCGAGGATGACGTCGGTCTTGAGGCCGAACTGATCGTAGATGCGCTGGCAGGCGGCGTTGGAGACCTCGACGATCTCCTTCCAGAGAGCGGTGTTGGCGGGGTCGCCGGCCTGGAGCTTCGCGAGCTCGGCGCGGGCGGCGTCCATGAGCACAGGGTCAGCCTTGGTGGCGACACTACCCTCTTTGTAAAGACGCTCGAGGTCTTCGAGCGCGTTCGGGCTCTTGGCGTCGAGCTGGAAGCCCGCGCGACGGATGGCCAGGATGAGGATACCGAAGTTCGTGCCCCAGTCGCCGATATGGTTATCGCGGACGAGGTCGGCGCCACAGAACTCGATCAAGCGGGCGACGGCCTCGCCGATGACGATCGGGCGAAGGTGGCCGACGTGCATCTGCTTCGCGGTGTTCGGCGAAGGATAGTCGATGACGACCTTGCGGCCGCCCATCAGGCGGGCCGCGCCGGCGCGCCACTTAGATTCGTCGCGATACTCGCGCAGCCAGGCGCCGAGGGCGGCAGGCGTGAGCTTGAAGTTGATGAAGCCCGGGCCGGCGACTTCCATCTGCACGATCTTGTCGTCAAGCCCGCCTTGGGCGCGGACGGCTTCAACGAGCGCGGTGGCGAGGGCGCGCGGGTTGGCCTTGGCCTTCTTGGCGGCGGCAAGGATGCCATTGGCCTGGAAGTCGGCATGGCGGGGATCCGACGGCTTCAGCTCCGGATTGAAGTCGGCTTCGAGGCCAGGAACGGAAACGGCCGCCTTGCGCAGCAGGGCGTCGATTTCACGGGCAGGATTGAACCAGACGGACATGCCTCAAGCCGTAAGCCCCTACGCCCCCTCGGCAAGCGAAGAAGGCCTGATAGGGGTAGGGATAGGGGTAGGAGCAGGGCTTACTTGAGCGTCTTCAGGTAGGCAAAGAGGTCCGTGACCTGTTCGTCCGTGAAGCCGTCGAGCAGGCCTTCCGGCATGAGCGAGCGACGCAGGTATTTGGCGGAAGCCACTTCGGCCTTGGGCACGCGGCGGTCGGCGCCGCCGGCCTGACGGATCACGTAGGCGGTGGCGTCCTCGGAGACGTAGAAAGCCTCGATGACTTCACCGGCCTTGAGCTTCACCTGGAAGATACGGTAAGCGGCCTCGATGGCGGCGTTGGGCTCGATGATATTGCGGATGACGGCTTCCATGCCCATCGCGCCAGCGCCGGAGAGGTTGGGTCCGATGAGTCCGCCTTGGCCGTTGATCACGTGGCAAGCCTGGCAGAGCGCGACGAGAGTCTTGCCCTTGGCGGCGTCGCCGGCCTTCGCCGACAGTGCCATGAAGCGGGCCGTCTTCTGCTCGACCGCGGCAAACTGCTCGGCGTTGAGGAGCGGCGGCGCATCGGTGGTACGCAC
>CALEEU010000137.1 GCA_937875975.1 uncultured Opitutia bacterium
TGCCCATCGCGCCAGCGCCGGAGAGGTTGGGTCCGATGAGTCCGCCTTGGCCGTTAATCATGTGGCAGGCCTGGCAGAGCGCGACGAGAGTCTTGCCCTTAGCGGCGTCGCCGGCCTTCGCCGATAGCGCCATGAAGCGGGCCGTCTTCTGCTCGACCGCGGCGAACTGCTCCGCATTGAGGAGCGGCGGCGCATCGGTGGTACGCACGACCTTGGCGCCCTTGCCGAGTTTGCCCCAGGCGGCGTCGCCACTGGCCGACGCGAACACCAGCGACGGCGGAAGCTTTTCGCCAGCGAAGGTGCGGGTCATGTTTGTCCGGACCTCGGCGGGCTTACGTTCGACATTCCAGATGCGGTATTCGGCGAAGGCACCCTGCGTGCCGCCCGCAGGCGACGACCAGCCAATGGTCAGTCCAGATAGGTCGTGAGGCTGAGCTGATTTGGAGGTACCGGTGAGTTCGCCGTCCTGGAAGAGGCGCAGGATCCCGGCGGCGTCACGCGTGAGCGCGACATGCGTCCAGATACCTGGGGAGGTCGGCTTGGCTGAGACGACGGCGTCGCGGATCTTCGAGCCCATGTAGGCGCGGAAGACGCCGCCTGCGAAATTAAGGTCCAGCTTGTCCGCCGAACCGAGGATGCTGTCGTTATTATCGATCTTACCGTCCAGCCGCACCCAGGTCTCCACGGTGAAGGCACCTTTAAGGACGATGCCGGTCTTGGCGACGGCGGTAGCAGAGCCGTCCAAGGCGAGCACGCTGCGGAAGACGCCACCCAGCTGAGCGGAGACGATTGCGAGTTCAGGACTATCGCCCAAGGCGATGGCCAGCTTCTCGGCAACGGGCGTCTCGATGTCGGCGACGGCGACAGACTTGTCGGCTAGGCCCGCGGCGATGGCCTTAGCGCCCGCCTTGGTGCCGCTGATGCCATCGAGCACGACCTTGCGGTCGTTGACGGAAAGGGTCGGATAAAGCTTCATCGCGAGCGCGGAAGCCTGCGGTGCACGCGAGGCGACGAGGGCGCGCAGAGCCAGATTTGAAACCTCGGCCGGCGACGTGCCGACGAGTGCGGCGACGGCATCTGGCTTCGTCGTGCGCAACTGCTGCAGACTGATGAGCGCATCGCGACGAGACTCCTCGCGTCCGACCAAGGAGAGCAGGTCGTCTTCGAGCGCAAGGAGCTGGAAGCCACCGATTAACTGGGCGGCCAGGGCGCGCTCGGCCACACCTTGGGCGAGTAAAGCCTTGGCGGCCTCGGCGACGACAGGTCCGACCTTGGCCGGATCGAGATCCGTACGAGTGACGAGCAGGATTTCCACGACGCGGTTGCGGATGGCTGCATCGGCCAGGAGTTTGCGCAGGACCGACACGCTGGCGGGCTGGTCGAGCGTCTTCGCGACGGCGAAGAGTTCATCCGGCCCAGGAGCGCGGTTCAGCTGGCCAACGAGTTCGGCGACGAGCGGAGCACCGACCTTAGGGTCGAGCGCGAGCGCGGCGA
>CALEEU010000138.1 GCA_937875975.1 uncultured Opitutia bacterium
GCATGCCGCGGAGCGTGTAGGGCACGAGGTTGACGACCTTGCCGTTGAAGAGACCGGCGGGTCCGCCCTTGAGCTTGCGCATGGCCAGCGGATTCCGCGGGGCCGGCGTCACGAAGGGGGTGCCGTTAGCCTTGGCTTTCGCGACGGCGGCTTTCCAAGTGGCCATCTGCCTGGCATGCAGTTCGCCGGACTTGCTTTCATCGAAGGCGAGGTAGTCCTTCATCTTGGCGTCGAAGTTAGCCTTCGTCTCGGGGTCGGAAGATTGGGCCTCGGCGGAGACCCAGGACTCGATGGGCGTGCCGCCGACGGAGGTGTTGATCAGGCCGACCGGGACGCCGACTTCGCGGTGGATCTCGCGGCCGAAGAAGTAGAGCACCGCGGAGAAGCGGCCGACGTTGTCGGGCGTGCAGGCGCTCCAGGCGCCTTTGCCTTCGGCGGCCGGGGCGGCGGCGTGGGTCGAGGATTCCTGGTAATGACGGATGAGCGGGAAGTTCGCGGCGGCCTTCTCGGCTTCGAAGCGGTTCGAGGACTGGACGGTCATCGCCATGTTCGACTGGCCGGAACCGAGCCAGACTTCGCCGACGAGCACGTCCTTCACCTCGAGCTTATGGCCGTCCTTGCCCGTGACGGAAAGCGTGCGCGGTTCGGCGGAGGCCTTGAGGGCGTCGAGTTCCAGCATCCACTTGCCGTCGGCGTCCGCGGTGGCGGACTTGGACTGGCCGGCGAAGGCCACGGTCACCGTCTCGCCGGCGTCGGCCCAACCCCAGACGGCCACGGGCTTCTCGCGCTGGAGGACCATGTGGTCCGCGATCGGCGCGGCCAGGCGGAAGCCGGCGGCGAAGAGGGAGGACCCGCCGATGAAGACGGTCAGCAGGAGGGCGAGGAAGCGAGGGGTGCGCATACTCATCTAACAACGGAAATCCGCCTAGGTTGCGAGAATAGACCTGAGAACAAGGGGTAGGGGTAGGGATGGGGGTAGGGGTAGTAATTACCCGACGCATAGCCTCAGCGATCAGGATACGCGGGTCTGATATCCTGATGTGGACGTAATCTTTAGAACTACCCCAACCCCAACCCCGACCCCTGCCCCTACCCCTAAGTCGTGTCCACTAAGCCAACAACTTCTTCACCACGTGGCAGGGCTCGACGCCGGTGAGGCGGAAGTCCAGGCCGGCGTTACGGAAGGTGAGGCGCTCGTGGTCGACGCCCAGGCAGTGCAGGATGGTCGCCTGCAGGTCGGGCACGCGGACCTCGTCCTTGACGATGTTGAAGCCCATCTCGTCGGTCTCACCGATCGTCTGGCCGCCCTTGATGCCGCCGCCGGCCATCCACATCGAAAAAGCCTGCGGGTGGTGGTCGCGGCCTTGGCTGCGGCCGAGCGAGACGCTGGATTCGACCATCGGGGTACGGCCGAATTCGCCGCCCCAGACGACGAGCGTGCTGTCGAGCAGGCCGCGACGCTTGAGGTCCTTGACGAGCGCGGCGGAGGCCTTGTCGGTCTTGGCGCAGTTGTTGCGCACGTTGCCGGCGACGTCGCTGTGCGCGTCCCAGCCTTCGTTGTAGATGTTGATGAAGCGGACGCCGCGCTCGACCATGCGGCGGGCGAGCAGGCAGGCGCGCGCGAAGGACGGCACCTTCGGATCGCAGCCGTAGAGCTCGAGGGTCTCCTTGGTCTCGGAGGAGAGGTCCATCAGGTCCGGCGCCGAGGTCTGCAGGCGGTAGGCCATCTCGTAGTTGGCGATGCGCGTGGCGATCTCGCTGTCGCCGTCGAGGCGGAGACGGCGGTCGTTCATCGCGTTGATGAGTCCGATGGTGTCCTTCTGCGTCGCCGGGTCGATGCCCGCGGGCGTGGCGGTATTGAGGATCGCATCGCCGGTATTGCGGAAGCGGGTGCCGGCGTAGGAGCTCGGCAGGAAACCGCTGCTCCAGCAGGCCGCGCCGCCGCTGATGCCGGCGCCGGTGCTCATGACGACGAACGAAGGGAGGTCCTTGGCTTCCGAACCGAGGCCGTAAGTGATCCAGGAGCCCATGCTCGGCCGGCCCGGCTGAGAGAAGCCGGTGTTCATGTAGATCTGGGCCGGCGCGTGGTTGAACTGCGTCGTGCGGCAGGACTTCACGATGGCGATGTCGTCCGCGATCGAAGCGATGTGAGGGATCATCTCCGAGAGTTCGGCGCCGGACTGGCCGTGGCGGGCGAACTTGTAGCGCGGTCCGAGGACGGCGGCGTCGGGGCGGATGAACGCGTAGCGCTGGCCGTTGATGATCGAGGGCGGGAGCGGCTTGCCTTCCAGCTTGGCCAGCTCGGGTTTGTTGTCGAAGAGCTCGAGCTGCGACGGTGCGCCGGCCATGAAAAGGTGGATGACCGCCTTGGCTTTGGGCGGGTGGTGCGGCAGGCCGGACATCTGGCCCGAACCGGCGGCGGCGAGGCGGCCCATGGCGCCGTCGGCCACGAGGGAGGCGAGGGCGATCTTACCGACGCCGAGGGCGCATTCCTGGAAGAAGTATCGGCGGGTGACGTTTGGATTCATGATTTTTAAAGTATGCTAATTTATTGGTTCTTGGTTCTTAGTTCTTTGTTAAGAGACAAGGGCTAGGGGGTTGAGCGTAATATTGAGGTGTGGCAGTTACGCTAAGAACGAAGAACAAAGAACTACGAACACTGCATCGCTGATGCTCACGGATGCACGATGCTTTCGTCGAGGTTGAGCACGGCGCGGGCGAGGGCGGTC
>CALEEU010000139.1 GCA_937875975.1 uncultured Opitutia bacterium
TTTATTATGCCCGAAAACATCGAACAGCGCGTCAAGGACATCATCGTCAAGCAACTCTCCGTCACCCCTGACCAGCTGACCCCCACGGCCAGCTTCCAGGGCGACCTTAAGGCTGACTCCCTTGACCTCGTCGAGATCATCATGGCTTTCGAAGACGAATTCGGCCTCACGATCCCGGAAGACAAGGCTGCCGGGATCAAGACCCTTGGTGATGCCATCGAGCACATCAAGGTCCACGCCACCAAGTAAGCAGACCGGGCTTTCCTCTTAGGCCCGCCTCCTTGAGCTCCGACCGCAAATCTCGCCGGGTAGTCGTCACGGGCATCGGCTCGGTGACGGCGCTCGGTCACGATAACGCGACCTTCTGGGACGCCCTCATCAAGGGTCGTTCCGGGATCTCGCGTGTCACGCGCTTCGACCCCTCGGACTTTCCGTCCAAGGTCGGCGCGGAGGTCCGCGATTTCGATCCGGCCAAGTTCATGGACGCCAAGGAGGCCAAGCGCAATGACCGCTACACGCAGTACGCCGTCGCCGCTTCTCGTCTCGCGATTCAGGACGCCGGCGTCGACGTCACGAAGATCGATTCCGAACGCTTCGGCGTGATCATCGGCTCGGGCATCGGCGGCATGGAGACCATCGAGAACCAGGCCCGCATCCTCATCGAGCGTGGCCCGTCCCGCGTCTCTCCCTTCACCATTCCTTCGCTCATCGCCAACATCGCCTCCGGCGTCGTGGCCATCGAGTTCCAGGCGAAGTCCGTCAACTTCGGCGTCGTCTCGGCCTGCGCTTCCGGTTCGCACGCCCTCGGCGAAGCCCTCCGTCACATCCGCGACGGCCACGCTGACATCATGCTTTCCGGCGGTTCCGAAGCCGCGATCACGCGCCTCGGCTACGCCGGCTTCTGTAACATGAAGGCGATGTCGACCGACTTCAACGATACGCCGGAGAAGGCTTCCCGTCCGTTCGACAAGCTGCGCGACGGTTTCATCATGGGCGAAGGCTCGGGTGTCCTCGTCATCGAATCCCTCGAACACGCCCAAGCCCGCGGAGCCCGTATCTATTGCGAACTCGCCGGCTACGGCGCCACCTGCGACGCCTACCACATCACCGGCCAGGATCAGGAAGGGAAGGGCCTCGCGCTCTGTCTTAACCGTGCCCTTGCCGAGGCGGGCATCGAGAAGTCCGAAGTCGGCTACATCAACGCCCACGGCACCTCGACCCCGATCAATGACCGTTGCGAGACGCTCGCCATCAAGCGCTGCTTCGGCGACCTCGCCCCCAAGATCTCGATTTCCTCGACCAAGTCCATGACCGGTCACCTCCTGGGTGCCGCCGGCGGCGTCGAGGCGGCCGCCTGCGTGATGGCCATTCACACCGGCATGATTCCGCCGACCATCAATTACGAGAACCCGGACCCTGATTGCGACCTCGACTACACGCCGAACGTCGCGAAGGCCCGCAAGGTGGACGTGGCAATCTCGAACAACCTCGGTTTTGGCGGACACAACGCCTCGCTGATCTTCAAGCGTCTCTGAGGTTTCGGCGGTCCGTGGTGCAACCTTTTGCCTCGCGATGGGGTATAAGGGAAATACAACTATGCCGTCCCCCATGGCCCCTCGCTTCCTGTTGCCGATCCTGGCCGTCCTCGCCGCCGTCGCGTCCCCGGCGGCTTCGGCTCCGCCTGCCCCGCCGCCCACCGTGACGGTCCGCGGCACGGTCTCGCACATCGACCCGAAGACCGGCAAGTCCGACCTGATGAGCTTCCCGTCCGTCTCCGTGATCTCGGGTTCCGAGGCCCGCGTCTCGGTCGCCGGCAAGCCGGACCCCAAGGACCCGAAGGGCAAGCCGGAGACCTCGATGGACCTGGTGATCTCCCCGACCGTCCAGCCCGACGGCATGCTCAGCATCTCGGTCCGCGTCTCGATCAGCCACAAGCCGGAGGTCGTCGACCCAAAGGACGCCAAGCGCGAGCGTAAGCGCGAATCCAAGGCCCACGACGGCACCCTGGTCTTCTACTCGGTGCTCGCGAAGGAAGGGCTGTTCTCCATCCAGGACAGCCGCAGCGCCCGCCGCTGGTACAAGCTCGGTGCGACCGTCGAAGGTTGGAAGCTCGAGGCCTTCGACGTCGAGACCAACGTCCTCACGGTCTCGCAGGGCGCGACCCATCAGGAACTGCATCTCTACAAGTCCTCCATCGAAGCCTCGGCCAGCGAACTCAGCACGGTCGTGACGGTCCGCCCTGGCGAGATCGCCAAGGTCCCCGGCGTCGGCGGCCTCGAACTTTCCGTCAGCGGCATCGTCTCCGCCACGCCGGTGGCCGCACCGGTCGCTCGTTAAGCCATGCTCCGCTCATTCCTCGCCGTCCTGCTGGTCTCCACGGCCTTCGCGGCCGATGACGCCGTGCCGACCCACCTGAAGGTGAAGGCGACGTTCATGCGCCCGGACAAGGACGGCAAGCCGGAGGTCTACGCCGAACCGACGGTGATCACGGTCGACGGCAAGCAGACGACCATCCGCGTGGGCTCAGCCGAGGAGGGCGTGGTCTTCACGGTCACCCCGAAGGTCAACAAGGACGGTACTCTCACGCTTGAAGCGGTCGCGGAGTCCCGCGAGGCCCCGCCGGCGCCGGCCACGTCCCCTGCGACCAAAGAGACGGCGCCAGCTCCGCGCGCCAAGAGCAACCTGCCTTTTTTCCACGGGGTGCTGACGAAGGATAAACTATTCTCGATTGAAGATGCCGCCGGTAAGCGCCAGTGGGTGCCGCTGGGTCGCCGCATCGATGGCTGGACGCTTCGTTCTTACGACGAGAAGCGCGAGGCGCTGACGCTTTCACGCCTGGGTCAATCCGTCGAATTGGTCCTGCACAAAGGGGTCATCCTGGATGCGCCTACTCCGCAGGCTGCTGTCTCCCGTGCCAACACGACGATCACCGTCAAGCCTGGCGCGAAGACGCTGATCGTTGGCGCCAACGGCCGCACGATCTCGCTCGAGGCCGAGATTTTGGACGTAACGAAGTGACGTGTTAGGCCACGTCCAAGTGGCCGACTTTCACGAGGATGGTCGCGCCTTCCGGCCCAGTGAAGGGTCGGTGATTGCTCATGTGCGGGCTGCGGATCCACGTGCCGGCCGGATAGCTGCCGTGCTCGTCGCGGAAGACGCCTTCAAGGACCAGGATTTCTTCGCCGCCGACATGGGTATGTGGGTTGAAGCGCGTCTCGGGCGCCCAGCGCACCAAGGCGGTGTGTTTCGTCAGGCCTTGTTGCAATGAGGTGACCTTGAGTCCCGGGACCATGCCTTGTCGCCAGTCGAGGGAATCGCCGCGCAGCGCGTAGGAATCCTTTTCGGGCTCCGTCGGGGTGCGTTCATTCAGGTAAACCATACTGGCCTCCGTTGACGTGAACGTCGCGGGGACGCCTGGCACCAGTCGCACATAGGACGCAGGGCCGAGGGCTTCGCCGTTCAGGCTCAGCAGTCCTCGTACAACGAGCACCTCGAGCAACTTGACTCCGTCATGAGTCATCGACTCGCCGGCTTTGAGCGATCGGAGGGTGATCCGGCTATCGGCTGGGGCGGCGCGCTGTTCCAGCGGACGATCCCCCGCTTGGCCTGAGTACAGGTCGGTCGCGTCTACGACGATGCGGAGCGAATGGTCATAGTGGAGATTCATATCGAAATGAGCGGGTGGTTTTAGTCGGTGAGTGCCTTGCGCCACTCGGTGATTTCGGTGGCCAGTCCATGGGCGTGCAGGCCAGCCTCGATCTCCGCGTGGGTGGGTTCGGCGACGATGTGCTTGGGGTCGCCTTCGAGGTCCGGTCGGACGTGCCGCGTGACCGCCCACGCGGCCCAGGCGCGCCACTTCTTGAGGTCGGCCCGTTCGCCGCGCACACGATCGGCGAGGTGCTGGTAATGCACCCGCGCATTGCCGGCGAAGTTCTCGCTGGGCTGCTTTACCATCCAGCCGATGGTCCGGTACGGCATCGGGTATTCGGCCAGTGCTTCGGCGTCGCCAGGGACATCGCAATAGAGCGCGCGATCGACGGCGAGCAACGCACGCGCTGGAAGGTCGTCCAGCCAGAGCTGCTGGCCGTATTCGAGGCAGAGGCGGTAAAGCTCCGGCCCTTGGTCTTCGCGCAGGGCGTTGAGGTCGCGCCACGAGAGCAGGCGACCGC
>CALEEU010000140.1 GCA_937875975.1 uncultured Opitutia bacterium
ACTGGGGCGACGACAGGCGCGGAAGCGACCGCGACCTCAATCGGCCGGGCAGCAGACTCGCTACGGCTCACGACCACGTTGAAGCTGGGCGTGAAGAATAGGATGCCTCCGGCGCCGACAATCGTGCCGAAGAGAAAGACGAGGAGACCTCGGAAAAACGCAGCCATGGATAAGTTTAGGAGCCCGCCTTGATTTCGATGACGTCGTGCGGAGCGGCTTCGCGCTGACCTGCGGGGGTGACGCGGATATAGCGGGCGCGCTTACGGTGTTCGGCGAGATTGGCTGCACCGAGGTAACCGAGCCCACTCTGGACGCCGCCGGCGAGGGTACCGAGGACCTGGTCGACTGTGCCGGAAACTTCCTTGAGCGCTTCGATGCCTTCAGCGGCGACCTTGCTGAACTTACCGCTGGCGGAATGGCCGTAGCGAGCGGCCGAACCCTTACGCATGGCTTCGTGCGAACCCATGCCGCGGTATTCCTTATAAGTCTTGCCGTTGATCTCCATCAGCTTCCCCGGGGCTTCGCGACTTCCGGCGAGCAGGCCGCCGAGGATGACCGCGTCGGCGAGCGTGAGCGCCTTGACGATGTCGCCGCTCTTCGTGATGCCGCCGTCGGCGAGGATGCGCACGCCCTTCTTGGCGGCGGCGCGGGAGGCGACGTAAAGCGCGGTGAGCTGCGGGATGCCGACACCAGCGACGATGCGGGTCGTACAGATTGAGCCAGGGCCTTGGCCGATCTTGACGGTATCCGCGCCAGCCGCGGCGAGGAACTCGACGCCTTCGCCGCTAGTGACGTTGCCGGCGATGAGGGTGATACCCTTATGGGCCTTACGCAGCATGCGCAGCGCGTCGCCGACCCCTTTGGTATGGCCGTGGGCGGTGGAGATGGCGAGGGCGTCCGCGCCTTCGTCGATGAGGGCGCTGACGTGTGCGAGCAGGCGGGTGCGGTCAATTTCGCCATCGGCCGTGCGGGGGACCGCGATGGCGACACCGACGCGGAGACGGAAATCGACGTCGCGGGTCGGGCGGACGTGGGCGCGGGATTCTTCGGAGATGCGTTCGATGTCGCTGAGGGTGAACAGGCCGCGCAGCTTGTTCTTGGCGTCAACCACGAGGAGCTTGTTCTGGCCGACGTGTTCGGAGAACTTGCGGTCGGCGGTGGCGATGGGGTCCTTGCCGAGATCCTTCTCCGCGACGGTGAAGACCTTATCGCGCGGGATCATGACCGCGACGACCTTACGCTGGCCGTGGCGTTCCTTGACCG
>CALEEU010000141.1 GCA_937875975.1 uncultured Opitutia bacterium
ACTGGGGCGACGACAGGCGCGGAAGCGACCGCGACCTCAATCGGCCGGGCAGCAGGCTCGCTTCGGCTGACGACCACGTTGAAGCTGGGCGTGAAGAATAGGATGCCTCCGGCACCGACAATCGCGCCGAAGAGGAAGATGAGGAGACCTCGGAAAAACACAGCCATGGATAAGTTTAGGAGCCCGCCTTGATTTCGATGACGTCGTGCGGGGCAGCTTCGCGCTGACCAGCCGGAGTGACACGGATGTAGCGCGCACGCTTACGATGCTCGGCGAGATTGGCTGCACCGAGGTAACCGAGGCCACTCTGGACGCCGCCGGCGAGGGTGCCGAGGACCTGGTCGACCGTGCCGGAAACTTCCTTGAGCGCTTCGATGCCTTCCGCGGCGACCTTACTGAACTTGCCACTGGCGGAATGGCCGTAGCGGGCGGCCGAACCCTTGCGCATAGCTTCGTGCGAACCCATGCCGCGGTATTCCTTATAAGTCTTACCGTTGATCTCCATCAGCTTGCCCGGGGCTTCGCGGCTGCCGGCGAGTAGGCCGCCGAGGATGACCGCGTCGGCGAGCGTGAGCGCCTTGACGATGTCGCCGCTCTTCGTGATGCCGCCGTCGGCGAGGATGCGCACGCCCTTCTTGGCGGCGGCGCGGGAGGCGACGTAAAGCGCGGTGAGCTGCGGGATGCCGACACCGGCGACGATACGGGTCGTGCAAATCGAGCCGGGGCCCTGGCCAATCTTGACGGTATCCGCGCCCGCCGCGGCGAGGAACTCGACGCCTTCGCCACTGGTGACGTTGCCGGCGATGAGGGTGATACCCTTATGGGCCTTGCGCAGCATGCGGAGCGCGTCGCCGACGCCTTTGGTGTGGCCGTGGGCGGTGGAGATGGCGAGGGCGTCCGCGCCTTCGTCGATGAGAGCGCTGACGTGTGCGAGCAAGCGGGTGCGGTCGATTTCGCCGTCGGCCGTGCGGGGTACCGAGATGGCAACGCCGACGCGGAGACGGAAATCGACGTCGCGGGTCGGACGGACGTGGGCGCGGGATTCTTCGGAGATGCGCTCGATGTCGCTGAGGGTGAAGAGGCCGCGCAGCTTGTTCTTCGCGTCGACCACGAGGAGCTTGTTCTGGCCGACGTGTTCGGAGAACTTACGGTCAGCGGTGGCGATGGGGTCCTTGCCGAGATCTTTCTCGGCGACGGTGAAGACCTTGTCGCGCGGGATCATGACCGCGACGACCTTACGCTGGCCGTGGCGTTCCTTGACCG
>CALEEU010000142.1 GCA_937875975.1 uncultured Opitutia bacterium
CATGGAAAGCTACGGTCCGGAAGTGAACACGCCGGGTTCGTTCGCGCGTAATGCCCTACTCGCCCGACGTCTCGCCGAAAAAGGTGTGCGCTTCATCCAACTTTACCACCGCGACTGGGATCACCACGGCAGCCTGCAGGACCAGTTGCCCAAGATGGCCCGCGATGTCGACCAACCCGCGGCCGCGCTGGTCAAAGACCTCAAGCAACGCGGCATGCTCGACGATACCCTCGTCATCTGGGGCGGCGAATTCGGACGCACCCCTTACGCCCAAGGCGGCGCCAATCGCGAGAAGTACGGACGCGACCACCACGGCAAAGCCTTCTCAATTTGGATGGCCGGCGGCGGTATCAAGCAGGGGATGACTTTCGGCAGTACCGACGACTTCGGTTTTAACACCCAGGAGAACCCCGTGCATATCCACGACCTTCAGGCCACGATTCTTCACTGCCTCGGTATCAATCACGAGCGCCTCACCTATCGCTTCCAAGGCCGCCAGTTCAGGCTCACGGATGTGCATGGCCGCGTCGTCCGCGAGATACTCGCGTAAACGCGAGGGGACATGGGGGCACGGTGACACGGGGACGCGGGGAGATACAGTGCTCAAAAGGGGCAGCATAGGGAGACCGGATAGTTTCCTAGGGATCATGGGTAGGGCGGTTATTGCCATGACCGCCGTTCGCATCGGTACGCTTGTCCAGGCGGGCAAGGTCACCGACCAACCCGACATCCGTCCGCCCACGGACGTGATGGCAATCACGTCCCTACCTTATGCCCATCCAATCATCCGGTCTCCGGTTTCCTTTGAGCGCATATTTCAACTCCCCGACACCTAAGTATGCATCTCCCTCAGCTTCTGAGCCGTCATTCCCTGAACGAGGAACAAGGAACCAAGAACATCACGCATCCTCATAATATGACCGAAACGACACGGGTCGTAATCCTGCCACTTTTGGAATTTGCGGTCTCACACCTTCTTCATCCCCTTAAAATCAACCATGCGTACCCTCCTCGCGCTCGCGCTCTGCGCCACTCTCGTCCACGCGGCTTACGAACCGCTCAACGATAAAAATCGCCCCACCGCCAGCGAGCCCGCGCTTACTCCGGCCGGCACCGCCGCCGCACTCAAGGTCCCCGCGGGCTTCCGCGTTGAGCTGGTCGTCGGTGAGCCCAAGATCGTCCAGCCCATCGCCTACACCATCGATGACCGCGGTCGCCTCTGGATTGTCGAGTGCACCAACTACCCGGCCAGCCCGGGCGTGGCCAAGGATCGCATCCTGGTACTCGAAGACACCAAGGGCAACGGCACCTTCGACAAGCAGACGGTCTTCTGGGACAAGGCCACCTTCTCGAGCGGTATCGCCGTCGGCTTCGGCGGCGTCTGGCTCGGCTCGCCTCCCAACCTCCTCTTCATCCCAATTAAGGATGGCGACGAACCTAAGCCCGCTGGCGAACCGCAGGTCATGCTCGATGGCTGGATGAGCAACGATACCCACGAGACCCTGAACGACTTCATCTGGGGTCCCGACGGCTGGCTCTATGGTACGCACGGTATCTTCAATCGTTCCCTCGTCGGCAAGCCCGGCACCCCGGACAGCGAGCGCATCCTCGTCGAAGCCGCTGTCTGGCGCTTCCACCCGACGCGCAAGGTCTTCGAACGCTGGTGCGAAGGCGGCAGCAACCAGTGGGGCGTGGATTGGAACGACCACGGCGAAGCTTTCTTCGAGGCCTGCGTCATCCCCCACATGTGGCACGCCATCCAAGGCGCCCGCTACCAGCGCCAGGCCGGCACGCACCCGGACGTCCACACCTACGAAG
>CALEEU010000143.1 GCA_937875975.1 uncultured Opitutia bacterium
CGCAGCAGTTCACCATGCCAGCAGTTCCCCCACGCGGCCTTCAGGCCGCGTTATAGTCGACGACGAGTGCTTTCTCGAGTATGTCGGGCAGGAGGGCGACAAACTCCTGGTGCGCCGGCTCATGGAGATACTGCTTCTCGAGGGTTTCCTTCGAAGCGAAGGTCAGCGTGAAGATGTGCGTGAATCCTTGATCAAGGCCTTCGGGACTCACGTTCGTGCCCCACTCGAAGGCCTGGATCGCCGGCAACTTGCCCGGCAGCGCCTTGAACGCTTCGACCACCCCGCGGACTTTCTCCACGGGCGCTTCGGCCTTGAACTGGAAGATCACGATATGACGGTAAGAGCTCATCCCCCCAGCGAGTGCACCTTCCGTCCTCCGTCAACCCTAGGTAGGGATGCGATGACATCGCATCCGCTGTCTCTAGGTAGGGTCGGGACCGCGTCACGACATAGTTGTTCGCCGTAGGGCGAATAAAGGTAGGGGTACGATTTATCGTGCAGTCCTGACATTGAAGAGGGCGCGGCGCAGCCACGCCCCTACCTGCGGCCACCATGCGGCGGCCGTAACCGCGGACGCGATACCGTCGCGTCTCTACCATGCGACCACTACCCCTGCCCCTCGTCACGACATAGGAGCCTTTCGCCTCCATTCAGCCGGACAATAGAGAAACCTCCCACTGGGCAGGCGGATGAGCTCAGGCAAGCGATGGGAGAGATAAGCAGCCGAAGTGAGCGTGAACGAGTTCGGGGCCGCACGGACTAGTTCCTTGCTAGCCCTTCCCCTTGGGAAGGCGAAGCGAAGGCCCACATTCGGATACATTTCCCGGAAGACCCTGACCGCCGGGAGATAGTCCGCATCTCCCGAGATGATGATAGCCTCATCTAAGTCACCTTTACTCGCTTCGAGCAACAAAGCCATGGCAAGGGCCACGTCTGTACCCTTCTCACGCCAAAGGCTCCCGAAGACTGCACCACCAGCTGAGCTGACCTGCACCTGTTGCTGGGCAATTCGACCGAGGATAATGGAGGGCCGTATGCTTCCATGGGCAGTAAGCGCCCGCAAGTAGGTCCGATGCCGCTGGAGTCTTCCTGGGTCGCTTATGTATAGATGTTCCGGTATGGCCGTGAAGTAATTCACCGATCGCAGGGCAGCGCCTCCCCCTATCTCGTGCAGAGTGCCATCGGCCAGCCCTACGACGTCGAGCCACTTGACTGAATCGTTGCCCGTCTCCTTGGCGAAAGCCGCCAAGCTATGGTATAGGTTGAACCCATCGACGAAGAATGCGACGCGTGGTTTCATGCCGCGAAAGCCGCAAAAGAAAAACCCCGCGGATCGCAACCCGCGGGGGGCTGTGGGGGCGTGGCACTAAGTCCAGCATACCCACAGGGAGGAAGATGTAAGTGAAATCCCCAGGAAGCCGTACTGCAAGATTTATCATGTAAGCGGAAAGTCGGCACGCCGCGAGGATGTCACGCGTAATCTGCGGCTCAATACGACAGCCCTAGGCAGAATGTATCATGCGCAGGCGGGCGAAACAGCCTGCGCGACCGCAGGGCTGACCGAGCCGATCAGCCCTACCTCTCCCTTTGAAGTCGCAAATTGCGACTTCAAGTTTCCCGCCTACCACCTGCCACCACTAACCCAACCGCGGCCCCTTCATCTCACCTTTGCACTTTTGCACGCGGCTTAGCCACGTTTGCACCTTTGCACGTACGGATTCCTTGCCCATGCGTCCCCGTGTCCACGTGCCCACGGCGGCCATCAGGCCGCATCCCCTCGCGGCCTTTAGGCCGCGCTACGCTTTCAGCTGGGCGAAGCGGACGTGCAGGAGAGCCCGGCCTTTGGCCGAGAAGACGCAGGAGTCCTTGGTCGGGGAGAACTGGACGCCGTCGCACTTGGCGAGCTGAGCCCGCTGGACGGCATAAGCGCGCAGCAAGAGCACCGAGCGGACATGCTGCAGGATGTCCTCGTCGGACTTCGCCAGGAAACCCGGCAGATCCTCGACTTCGATCA
>CALEEU010000144.1 GCA_937875975.1 uncultured Opitutia bacterium
CGGCCAGGCCCCGCAGGCCTAAGCGGTCCAAACGGCTGATTTCGCCCGGTGGAAGCAATTCCACCGGGCTTTTTGTTGCCCGGTCAAAACCACGAGGCAAGATATGTGCCCGTCCCTATGTCCCGCGTTCTCCGCTTTACCTTCTGGAGCGTCGGCCTCCTTGCCGTCGTCCTCGGAGCCACCCTTTTCTGGGTTGAATCCCAACTCCGCCCCGAACCGCTGGGCGCTCGCGTCAAAGGCCTGCTCGCCGACGCCAAGATCAAAGGCGGCATCGCCCGCGTCGAAGCCTCTCTCGACGGAAAATTCTCCGCCGAAGGCATCGACCTCACCCTGCGCGATGGTACGAAAATCTCCGCCGCCGCCATCAAAGGGGAAGCGCAGATCATCTCGATCATCAAGGGTACCTACGCCCTTAGCAGCCTCGAGATCAAGACCCTCGACGTCGACCTAAGCGAACGTAAGCCCGAGGCGAAGGCTCCGGCCGCCGGCTCCGTCGCCGCGATTAAGACGACCTTGCCGCCCATCGTGCTCGGGCCCTACGCCGTCTCCGGACGCGTCAAACTGGCGGATGGCACGTTGCTCCGCTTCAGCGTCCGTGGCGATGAGTTCGACACCCGCGGCAAGGCCGACTTCCGCGCCGGCATCGCTTGGCCTGGCTTCGCCGTGGGCAAGCAGACGACTGACCCTCGCGGTGAAATCACCTTGAAGGCTAACTTCCAACGCCCACTCGGCGCCGATGGCATCGGCCTCGACGACCTGATCGCCGATATCGGCAGCCTACGACTCGAACTCGCGGCCAAAGATGCGAGCCCCATCGCCGCTGGCTCCGTCGGCTTCGTCCTGGATGCGGCCAGCACCACCGGCAAGCCGGGCGTAAATTTCACCGGCACGCTCAGTGACTCCGCCAACCGTCCTGCCATGAAGCTCTCCGGCAATAACCTCGCCGGCCGCACGACCGTGAATGCGCAGCTGGACGTCGACCCGACCCGCTTCGGCATCCTGAGCCAGCAGCTGCCTGATGTCCGTCTGACGGGCAACGTCAACGGGGAGCTCGAAGGCTCTCGCTGGCAGGCCGGCGCCGACCTCAAGGCGCTCTGGGCGGACCTGAGCAAGTTCTCGAAGTCACTCGCGAAGAACAGTCGTTCCGAATGGAAGCTCGCCGCGAATGCGCAAAGCACCGAGAGCGGCTTCGCGGTCAACAGCCTCGCGATCACGGGCAATGGCGTGACGATCGCCATCCCGCAGACGCTGACGTGGAAAGGCGGCCTGCTCCCCGAAAACGCCAACGACGCGACGGTGACCATCGCCGCCAACGACGCCGACCTCAAGGCGCTCAACCCTTTCCTCGCCACGGCGGACATCATCGCAACGGCCGGACTCTGGACCGGCGAAGCTTCCATCTCCTTCAAGGACGGTAAACCCGCCGTCACGAGCGTCCGCACGCACAGCCTGCGCGGCGTCACGCTCGAGCGCGGCGGCAAGGCACTCATGCATGAGATCGACGCCGAGCTCCCCATCAAGTCCGAAGAGGGCGTCATCTCCCTCGCACCGTTCAGCGTCGGCTGCGCCGCCGGCAATATCGCCACTGGCTCGCTCACGCTTCGTCCCGGTACCGATGGCGCTTGGTCCGCCGTCGCCAACGTCAACGTCGGCATCGTCGAGCTCGCCTCTCAACCCAATTGGGGAGACCTGCCGGTCGACAAACTCAAGGGTATCCGCGTGAGCGCCCAGACCACCGTGGATCGCGCCGCCGGCAAAGCGCCCGTCGTCAGCTCCGCGGAGGCGCGTATCTTCCGCCAAGGCCTGAACCTGCTTTCCCTCAAGCTTCGCCAGCCGCTCGCGCTCGACGGCTCCAAGCCCACCGGCGTCCTCGTGGAGGCCGCGGCCCGCGACCTGCCGCTCGAATCCCTCTCCGCGGTCGTCCCCGGCCTCAAGCTGACCGGCGACCTCAAGCGCGCCGACCTTGTCGCCGGCTTCAGCCGCGAAGGCCTCTTCGTGCGCACGGAGGGCGCGCCGCTCTCCTTCACCCGCACCAGCGTCACCTGGACCGGTAAACTGTGGGTCAAGGATTGCGACCTAGCCGCGAGCCTCGACCTCTTGGTCGGCGAGAAATCCACCCTCATCGGCTTCAATCAAGCCGAACTCAAGAATCGTAGCCGCACCCTGGCTTCGGGCGACATCAAGCTCGGATTGGGCGACGCCGGCACCACGCTGAGACTCGAAGGTGACCTCGGTGCGCTCGCCGAGCAACCGTTCGCGGGGCCGCTGAATATCGTCACGGGCGGACAGTATCGCGCGACCGCCGACCGTGCTCAAAGCGGCGAGATCAACGTCGCCCTCCAAGTGCGCGAGGTCGGCCTCAAGCAGAGCGAGGGCCGTATCAAGATGGCGGCCATCGCCGGCAAGTATGTGCCCGCCGCCAACGGCCTCAGCGCCGAAGGATCGTTCAAGCTCCAGGCAACCCATCTCAGCTCCGGCAAATTCACGCTCACGCAGAAGGTCTCCGGTGAAAAGACCGGCTGGCAGGCCGTCGTGGCCATCGATAACGTCGATGTCGACGACTTCCTCTCGCTCCTGCCCAAGAGCGAAGCAGATCTCTCAGAGAAAGGCGCGCCGCCCAGACCGGACCGGGCTCCCTTCTGGACCAACCAAAGCGGCTCGCTCCAGCTGACGATCGGCACGGCGAAGGCCTACGGTATCAGCGCCGAGAAAGTCCTCGTGCGGGCTGAAGCCGACGAAAAGGCCATCCGCCTGACACAGCTCAGCGGTAAGCTCGCCGACGGCAATATCAGCGGCCGTGGCCAGCTCGCCTTCCTGCCGGCAATCAGCAATGGTCCCTATTCGCTCTCGGCCACGGTGTCGCTCAATCAGTTCGATTTCGGTAGCGTCGCCCAAGCCTTCCCCGCGGTGAAAGATTTCCTCCAGGGACGCGCGGATGCGACCGCGGGGCTCACGAGCGTGTGCGGCACTCCCGGCGAACTCGTCGGCAAACTTCAGGTCGACACCCAGCTCACCTCCAAAGGCGGCCGAATCCGCCCCTTCGGCGACAAGAACAGCAGCATGTCGATCTCGGCAAACAAGACCGGTGACATAGGCGAAACGTTGGGCGGCCTCGCGATGCTCGCCGGCGCCCTCACGAAGAACCAGCAGCAAGGCGAGAAGGTCGCCAAGATCGGCGCCGCCATGAGCGCGGCCGGCAAACTGCAGAAAGCCGTCGCCGACTTCCAATACACTTCCGCGACCATCAAGGCCTCCCGCCTCGCTTCGGGCACGATCAAGCTCGAGGTGGCCGATATCCGCAACGAGGTGCTGCACCTCGCCGCCAAAGGCGGAATCAGCGTGGACCCCAAGCTGGACTTCGCCGACTGGCCAATGGCCTTCACCACGCAGATGCGCGGCGCCGGAGAATTCGCCCAATACTTCCAAGCGCTCGGCTTCGGCACCGGTCCGTCGCCGGCCGACGGCTTCACCGAAGGACCCGGCGTCAGCGTCGGCGGATCTCTTAATCAGGTGAAGACCGACCTCGCCGAAAAACTCCAACAGGCGATCGACAACGTCCGCGCAAGCCAGGCCACGGCGCCTTCCACTCCGGGCACCCAGACCGCCCCCGGCAGCCAGGCTGCCCCCGCGCCGACGACGCCTAGTCCGAAGAAGCGCAATCCCTTCGGGGATCTACTCCAGGAGCTCGGTCGCTGATGACGGTGACGAAGGCATGGATGGCGGGCTGCGTCCTGCTAGCAGGCCTCGTCGTCCTTGCCCTTTCCGTCGGCACCCAAGGCTTCGGCTGGGGTGACGGCGGCTCCCTCCTCCTCCTGCGAGCGCCTCGCGTGCTCGCGGCTCTCGCGGCCGGACTCGCCCTCGGCATCGGCGGCGCCGCGCAACAAGGCGTCTTCCGTAATCCGCTCGCCGACCCGGGTCTGACGGGCGTCTTCGGTGGCGCCCTCTTCGGTATCGCCGTGCTGCTGGGACTCTTCCCCGAAGCGGCATGGCAACGCGCTTGGTTCATCCCCGCCGCCGCGTTCGGTGGTGCGCTCGGCACGTCCGCCTTGCTCACGCTGATCGGTAGCGGCGGCTCCTCCGCCCGCCTGCTGCTCACCGGCCTCGGTCTGAACGCCTTCACCGCCGCCGGCACCCTCGTCATCGCCTCTCGTAGCGGGGAGTCGCGCGAACTGCTGACCAATGGCGCTTACGGCGACTGGCTAGGCATGGCCACGCTCGAACTCACCTGGCTGCCCGTAGTCCTGTGCCTGCTCGCCGCACTCCTCCTTCTTCCGCTCGCGCGCTCACTGGATCTTCTGTCCTTCGGCGAAGACGCGGCCCGCGGCTTCGGCTGCGAGGTCGGCAGCACCCGGCGGAAGGCTGTGCTCCTGACGGCCCTGGCCGCCGCGGCCGCCACCTGCCTCGTCGGCCAGGTAGCGTTCATCGGGCTCCTGGCGCCTCATCTGGCCCGGGCCATGGTCGGTCCCCGCCATGCGTACGTCTTGCCCCTGTCAGCCCTGCTCGGCGCCGGCCTGCTGCTGGGCGCTGATACCATCGGTCGAGGGCTTTGGCCGCAGGCTCCGCTGTCCGCCGCGGCGGTGACAGCGATCCTCGGTGCGCCTCTCTTCATCTGGATAGCAAGGGGACGCCATGAGTGACGCCTTGATCCATGCGCTCGGACTCGGCGTCGAGATCGGCGGCCGTCGCATCATCGACGGCGTGTCCCTGGCCGCAGCCCGCGGACAGACCGTGGCGATCGTCGGCCCCAATGGCGCCGGCAAGACGACGCTGCTGCGTGCGCTCGCGGGGCTGCTTCCCTCCGAAGGAGAATTAGATGTCGGCGGATACGATCCGCGGATCATCGATGCGGCAACCTGCGCCCAAACCCGCGCCTACTGCGCTCAGAAACCCGTCAGCGCTTGGGATTATCGCGTCCGCGACCTTGGCGACATCCTCGGCGACCCCGTCGGCTACGCGGATTGGCTGGCGAAGCTGCGACTCGGCGAATTTTCCGGCCACCGGCTCTCGGAGTTATCCGGCGGCGAACAGAAAGGCGCGCACCTCGCGATGGCGTTCGCCGCGCTCGCGGAACCTTTCGGCGGAGCGCTCCTGCTCGATGAGCCCGCGGCCTCCCTTGATCTCGGCCGACAAGAAGCCGTCGCCCAGGCCATCTTCGGATTCGCTCAAGCCGGCGGCGGCTGCGTCGTCGCGACACATGACCTCTCCTTCGCGAAGCGCTGCGACGGGGTCGTGGTGCTCTCGGAAGGACGCCTCGTCGCCGCAGGTGAACCCGCGTCGACCTTGACTCCCGCAATCATTTCCGGGGTCTGGGGCGCTTGGGCTGAGTCGGTACGCTGACTCCGGCACGAGTCAGCCGGCCATTGCGGATCGCGGAGAAAAGATACTGCTGGGCCAAGCCGGCGGCCTCGCCGAAGTGCGCTTTCCCGAACTGCTCCAGCTGTCCGGGCTTCCATCCGCGCAGGCCATAGGCATCAGCCAGCGCTTGCACGACCCAGGTATCGACCGGGAAACTTTCCAGGCGGCCAAAGCCGAAAAGCGCGACGCAGGCGGCCACCTTCGGGCCCACGCCGGGCAGCGACTGCAACTCATCCAGTAGCTCGGCCGTTGGGAGAGCCGAGAATTCCTCGGCCCAGCGCGGGCGAGCAAGTAACTTCTTCGCAGTGCCGCGAAGGTAGGCCGCGCGATAACCCAATGAGCAAGAACGCAGCACCGCATCATCCGCGTGGGCAATCGCCTCCCACGAAGGGAGTGCATGAAAACCGCCGCCCAAAGGTTCGCCCAGCCTCGTAGCTAGAGCGGCGACCATGACACGAATCTGCAGGATGCGCTTGTTCGAACTGCAGAGGAAACCGATCAGCGCCTCATGCGGATCCTGGCGCAGGATGCGGAGTCCAGGATAGGCCGAGCGAGCGGACCGGAGCACGACATCGGAGCGCCACGGCAGCGCCTCGGAGAGCCGGGCCTGCGCACCCTCGGCGTCGAGATAATGTCGTAGTGCGCCCTCGGCATGCGTCGCACCTTTCATGCCACGCCACTCTAAGCCCTGCGGACCGGAGCGAACGGCGGCGAGCGTGCGGCCGAAGACGCCGACCCAGCTGCCGTCGGAGGCAAGCGACCAGCGGAAAGCCTGCCCGCCGTCCATCTGCTCGGCGAGCGTGCCAGCGGGAACATCTTCGGCGAGCCGCAACGGCCGCCAAGATGTCCACTCCGCCGAGGCCATCGGGCTTAGCGACGAACGAGGTCCGAAGGCGTGCCCCACAGGAAGCTATGCTTCGAGGCGAGAAACTTACCCTTGGCATCGACCACGGAGACGCGCCAGGCGATCGGGCGCCACTTAGGCTCGCCAGACTGCTTACCGGTGAGTCCGATCACGTATTCGCCGAACGGGAAGCCCGGCTTCAGGTTGACCGCGAAATCATAACGCTCCGGCGGCGTGTTTTCCTTCCGTACCACTTCAAGGACGAGTCGGCCATCGACCGGCGGCACGACGTCGAGCTTCACGAAGAAGTAGTAGCCCGGACGGGAGTCCTCTTCCGTGCGGAAGACCACGTCGGCGCCATGATGCTCCTTGGCGTAGAACGCCTCCGAAGCACGGGCCACATCGGCTTCGCTCCGGCGCCGTTCGTTGACATAGGCGATGCCTGGCACCTCATCCGAGGACGCCACGGGGGTATCGCAACCCGTGAGGAGCAGCGCAGCGAGCGCGGCCCACGCAGAGGCCTGGCTCACCGCTCGCCTCACTTCTTGGCCTTCTTCTTGCTCGCGGCGGCGCGGGCGACCTTCACGCGATCCTTCTTGCGCTCGAGGTAGGCGCGGCGACGGCGACGCTTGATGACTTTATTGCTCTGTTGGCCCATAGTGGATGCATCCTCCCGCAACCCCTTGGATGGTCAAGGAGAAGGTTTACGGACCTTCCCCGGTGGGCCGGGGCGAGGAAAGAGTCCTTTCTGGCTGCCTGGGTAGGGATCGAACCTACGACCAAGTGATTAACAGTCACCTGCTCTACCGCTGAGCTACCAGGCAGTGCGAAAGGAGTCCAATCAAGGCAAGGTCGGGGCGTCTCTGTCAAACAAATCCTCCGTCCCGCTTCCGAGGTTCTTATCCCTGAAAAGACTCTGCAATCATCCGAAAAGCATGGATTGGCGGGGGTGCGCGACGGCATTAGCCCCACGGCCCCCTAATCTCTGGACACCCTTGTGCAGCCTGTCTTCCTTGTTCCTATTCCTATGCGCTGGACCCGACTTCCTGAAACTCCCAACGCCCCCGGCTTCGGTGGCGCCTTCGTGGGTACCTCCGGCGACCTACTCCTTTGCGGCGGCGGCTCCAATTTCCCCGACAAGGCAGCCTGGGACGGAGGCGTCAAAGTCTGGCATGACGAAGTCTTCTCCCTCGCCAGCACCCGCTCCAAGAAGTGGGCGAGCCTCGGCAAGCTACCCCGCCCTTGCGGCTACGGCGTCAGTGTCTCGATTCGCCAAGGCCTCCTGATGATCGGTGGTGCTGACTCGCATCGCCATTACGCCGACTGCTACACTCTTTCCGTCGAAGAAGGTGAGCTCAAGGTCCGCCCCTTCCCCTTCCTGCCCCGCCCCCTCGCCTATGCGACTGGCGCGCTCGTTGGCAGCAAAGTCATCGTTGCGGGCGGCACCGAACGCCCTGACGCCACCGCGGCCTCCTCCAGCGCCTTCGCCATCGACCTCGCCAATCTCAACGCCGGCTGGAAAGAACTGCCTCTCTGCGCCGGATCCGGACGCATGCTCGCCCAATCCGCCGGCACGAAGGACACGTTCTTCCTGTTCGGAGGCGTTGCGCTCAGCCCCGGAGCCAAGGGCGTCGAACGCGAATACCTTTCCGACTGTCACGCCTTCACCCTCGGCAAGGAATGGCGCCGACTCTCCGCGATGCCCCGCACAATCGCCGGCGCACCGTCACCCTGCCCGGTCTTCGACAACGAGATCCTCGTGCTCGGTGGCGACGACGGCAAGTTGGCCGGCAAGATTGAAGCCTCCAAGCACCCCGGCTACGCCAAGTCCGTCCTCTCTTACGATAAGTCTACCGACACCTGGACCGAAGCCGAAGAGGGTTCGGCCAACGTCCTCTCGACCGCTTGCACGAAGTGGTCCGGCGGCTATGCGCTGACCAACGGCGAGCTTCGTCCGTTCGTCCGCTCCGCCGAAGGCTGGTTGCTCCGCCCGGAATAAGCGTTGGGGCTGGCAGGTCGCCGGAAAGGGACTAAAAAGAGTCTACCCCGGCGCATGCTCCGCCTTATCCCATTACTCGGCCTCCTTGCGGCGCTCGCCAGCGCGCAGGCTGAGCCATTGCCAGACCTGCCCGACCCGCTTGGCCGTGCTGGCATGATGGCGGCTGTCCTGCGTGAAGCGGACGGCAGCGAGGTCATCGTAGCCACGGGCGGCACCAACTTCCCAGACAAGATGCCCTGGCAAGGCGGCCAGCGAAAATACCACAAGGACATCCTCAAGCTTTCGCGCAAGGACAGCGCCTGGAGTTGGAGTAAAATCGGCGAGCTCCCCGAAGGGCTAGTCGGCGCGGCGTTCTGCGCGACGCCTAAGCGCGATGGATTGGTCATCGCCGGTGGAGCTTCGGCCGAGGGACATCGCGCGGACGTCTGGCTCGTCGGCCTGGATGGCAAGGTCACCCGCTTCGCCGAAAGTATGACCCGCCCGCGCGCCTACGCCGGCTTCACCTCGGCGAACGGACACCTCATCGTCATCGGCGGCATCGCCCGGCCCGAGGACACCGCCGCGCTCGCCACGCTGACTTCACTCGACCTCGACGACCCCGATAAACCTTGGCGCACGACCGACGCCGACCCGAGCTACGGACGGATCATCCCGCTCGTGGGTTCGGGGCTAGGTAAACTCGTCTGGGGCGGCGGCTGCTCACTCTCGGAAAAAGACGGCAAGCCGTTCCGCAGCTACCACGAGAACCTCGCCTTCCAGTCATCGCTCGACGCTGGCAATCGCTTCCACGGACTGCCGAACAAGCTCGCCGGCGCCGCTGGTCCTGGCGTGCTTTCGCAGACGCATCTATTCTTCGTCGGCGGCGACGATGGCACCCAATACGGCCATCCGTACGAAACGCACACGGGCCTGGCACGTCGCATTCTCGTCATGGATCTCGAGACGTTTGAGGTGACCGACCTCGGCGAATGGCCGCACCCTGTGGCCGTGGCGCCCTTGCTCCGACTCGGCGACGACCTCGTCACCGTAAGCGGAGAAGTCCGACCCGGCGTCCGCACGCCCAAGCTCACCCGCTGGCCGATCCCCGCCAAATACCGATGAGCGAAACTCCTTCCGCCTCCCGCACGGCATGGCTGGTCGTCATGCTACTCATCCCGGTCGCGTTGCTCAACTACCTCGACCGCCAGATGCTCGCGACGATGAAGTCGTCCATGCTCGGCGACCTGCCAGACATTCAGACCAAGGCGCAGTGGGGCCTGGTCCTTGGTTCATTCAAATGGGTCTACGCAATCTTCAGCCCCATCGGCGGCTACCTCGCCGACCGAGTCAGCCGACGTCACGTCATCTGCTTCAGCCTCTTCGCGTGGTCCGCGGTCACTTGGGCCACCGGCCAGGTCAATAACTACGATCAACTGCTCTGGACGCGCGCCATCATGGGCGTCAGCGAAGCTTTCTACATTCCCGCCGCGCTCGCGCTCATCGCCGACTACCACCTCGGACCGACGCGTTCACGCGCGATTGGCCTCCACCAGATGGGCATCTACATCGGCGTGATCATCGGTGGCTTCGCCGGCTACGCCGCGGACGAGCCGACCATCGGCTGGCGCGGCGCCTTCGCGTGGTGCGGCCTGCTCGGCATCGCCTATTCCTTACCGCTTTTCCTATTCCTGCGCAACCGACCGGCGACCGAGCAGGCAACGGTCAGCCCGACCGCGGCCTCGACCGTCCGCACGCTCTTTGGCAATCCCAGCTTCCTGCTCCTTGTGGTTTACTTCACCTTGCCCGCCATGGCGGCATGGGTCGTGCGCGACTGGATGCCCGACATCCTCCGCGAACGCTTCAACCTTGGCCAAGGCAAGGCTGGCGTCTCCGCGGTGCTTTATTGGCAAGTCGCCGCTATTGTCGGCGCGGTGCTCGGAGGCTGGCTCGCGGACCGCTGGATGCGTACGAATATCCGCGGTCGTATCTTTGTCAGCGCAATCGGTACGTTCCTGCTCCTGCCGGCCCTCTTCGGCGTGGGCAACGCGTCCACCCTGCTCATGGCCGTGCTCTTCCTCATCGTCTTCGGAATTGGCTGGGGCTTCTTCGATTGCAACAGCATGCCCATCCTCTGCCAGCTGGTCGGACCGGAACATCGCGCCACGGGCTATGGCCTGATGAACTTCGTAAGCATCAGCTGCGGCGGCTTCGCCGATTGGATCTTCGGCGTCTTGCGAGACCAGCACATGCCACTGAACCTTATCTTCGGCGTCTTCGCCGGCATCGCCTTGCTCTCCATCTTCATCGCGCTCTGCATCCGCCCGCGCGAAAGCACCGCCTCCTGACCATGTCCGTCTTCAAGTTCACCGGCCTCTGCACGGCCACCCACACGCCTTTCCATGCCGACGGCTCGCTCAACCTCGCCGTCGTCGAGCAGCAGGCCGCCTTCCTTCGTAGCCACGGGATCACGTCCGTCTTCATCGGCGGCACCACCGGTGAAAGTAGCTCTCTCACCGCCACGGAACGCGCGGAATTGAACGACCGCTGGGCCGTCGTGGGCCCGGCGACTGGCATCGATGTCATCGTGCACGTTGGCGCTAACTGCCTAACTGAAGCAGCGCAACTCGCCGCCCATGCGGAGAAGAACAAGGCCAAGGCCGTGTCGATGATCGCGCCATCCTATTTCAAGCCCCGCACGCTGGCGGACCTCGTGGCCAGTTGCGCGATGGTCGCCCAGGCCGCCCCACGGACGCCGTTCTATTATTACGATATCCCCGGCATGACCAGCATCAGCGGCTTCCCGGTCGACGAATTCCTGAAGGCAGCTTCGCCGATTATCCCGAACCTCGCCGGCGTGAAGTATTCCAACCCGGACCTCGACGCGATGCGTCGGGCTCAGGCGCTCGAAGCCGGCCGCTTCGATCTGCCCTACGGCATCGATGAACGTTTCCTCGCCGCGCTCCGCGCCGGCGCCACCGCCGGCGTAGGCAGCACCTACAACTTCAACCCGGGCCCCTTGCTCCGCACCATCTCGGCGCAGGCCAAAGGCGACGCTGCCCAGGCCGAAGCCGAACAGGCCAAGGTCCAACCGGTCGTCGATATCCTCGCCAAGCGTGGCTACATGGGCGCCGCCAAGGCCTTGATGGGCCACCTCGGCGTGCCGCTCGGCCCCGCCCGCCTACCCAACGGCAACCCCGACGCCACCGAGACCAAGAAGATGATCGGTGAACTCGAAGCCATCGGCTTCTTCAGCTGGAATTTCTAAACATGCGACTCGCCCTCCTTCTCAGCCTGCTCTGCGTCCACTCCTTCGCGGCCGACGGCTCAGACATCGTCGTCTTCGAAGCCAAGCAGAACCTGTCGCATCCTTCGGTGCGTATCCCTTCGCTGCTACGCACGCAGAAGGGCACGCTGCTCGCCGTCGCCGAAGGCCGCGACAAGCCGACCGACCAAGCCGGCAACGACTTGGTGATCTCCTTCTCCAAGGACGAAGGTGCCACGTGGTCCAAGCCCAAGGTCGCCTACGAACAAGGTGCGGATAGCTGCAACAACCCTTGCCTTGTCCAGGAAACCAAGTCCGGCCGCATCTTCCTTTTCTATCAGGTTTTTCCCAGCGGCAGCCATGAATTCGGGAAGCTGCCCGCCGGACCAGCCGATCCGAAAGGCAATCGCTCTTGCTACGTGACCTCCGACGACGATGGCGTGACATGGAGCAAGCCGACCGATGTTTCCGCGACCCTGAAGCCAAAGGAAGCCATCACCACCGCTTCTGGCCCTGGCATCGGTATCCAGCTCAAGAGCGGCCCCAAGGCCGGCCGACTTGTCATCCCCTTCAACTCTCAGGACGCAAAGAAGAACTTCTTCAACTGGGTCGCCTATAGCGACGACGCCGGCGCCACCTGGAAGCGCGGCGAGAAAGTGCCGCAGACCGAAACAATCCAATTGAATGAAGTTCAGGTGGCCGAGTCCGCGGGCGGCGGCCTTTACCTGAATTCTCGCAGCTGGCGTCGCGGGTCCAGCCTGCGCAAGATTTCTTGGTCACAAGACGCCGGCGAGACCTGGAGCCAGGCCGCCGAGGACGCCACCCTGACCGACCCCATCTGCCAAGGCAGCCTGCTTCGTCTGGATGACCGTACCATCGCCTTCCTTAATGCCGCCGGACCCAAGCGCGCCAACGGCACGCTGCGCCTCACGCACGATGATGGCCGCACTTGGGCGAGCTCACGCTTGGCGTTCCCCGGACCGTTCGCTTATAGCAGCATGGCGCTCCTGAAGGACGGACGTATCGGCGTGCTCTACGAGCCGGCCAGCAACACCGTCGTCAAGTTCCGCGCCATCGATCCGGCCGGCCGCTGAGTCTCAGGGGTTCGCGATGAACGGAGCAGCCGAGCCGACATCCGCAGACGGCGCGTCACCATAGTAATGTCGGATGAGCCCGGCCAGGTGCTCTTTGACGTCCTCCGGGAGGAACGCGCCGAAGTGGATCTCCTTGCCCTGCGAGGCGACGACGACTGCGTCTACCGGCTGCTTGTTCTGCTTGGAGCCCCGGAAAGCCAAAGTGACCTTCACCGCGTCGCCGGCGGGCAAGGTCGACGTCCAGCCGAGATAAGGCAGGATTCGCCAACGCAGGGTCACGAGCTCGTCGGTCAGCGTCAGCCGATAACGCGCGAGGGTGAAGGCAAAGCCGACCAGGAAGAAAGGCACATAGAAGAGCGCCAGCAGCGCGAAGTGCCACCATTGTGGTTCCGCGACCAGCCGGCCGTTCATCTTCATCGAGCCTTGGGACAGCCCGTAGAAGAGCGCGACGCAGTGAACGCAAGTGAAGACCAGCCAGAACCAACCGAACCAAGTTCCCAGCCGCACACCATAGCAGACGCCCTGGAAGTCGGACTCGACCTTCACTTTCGGATGGCCGCGGGCCACCTCCTCGTCCGTCAGGAGCTTGGCCTCGCGTCCGGCCGCCATCGACGCCTGCCGGGCTTCCGCCTCGGCCTTCAAGCGGGCGAATTTCGCCAGGAAATCTTCACGTAGTCCCATGTGTCTGTTTGGATTAAAGCGCCCGCCTCAGGCGGTGCGAGGAAGTTCCCCGGAGCCGTTATAGTAGTGGTCGATGAGGATGGCCAGGCGGGCGCGTTCGGCGTGGTTCAGGTCGTCGCCGAACGCGATCTCGGCGTCGGCCGAGCCCACGACCACGGACAACTGCGCATAGGAACTATGCTTCCCGCTCAGCCGGGCGCCCCGGTAGGCGAGCCCCACGCGGACTTCGTCGGCGATCGGCAGCCGCCACTCCTTATTGAGGCGACCGAAGACAAGGCGTCGGACCACCAAGGCGTCGTCGCCGAAGATCAGCTCATGTCTGCGCATGATCATCCGCAGAGGGAAGTAGACCACCGCGGCGGAGGGTAGCAGGGAGATGACGGCGGCGTAAAGAAATGGCTGGCCCGTGCGGTCGACCAGTTCGAAGGTCATGACGAAACTCATCACCACGCCCACCAGCATCAAGCCCCCGAGCAGCAACCAGTTGCCGGTGCCGATGACGTCCGAACGCAGCGACCATCCGTCGGCGCGCGGCTCCTGCCCAGGCAAGGGTTTGACCAATTCGGCGTGGTGTCCTGGCAGGATGCGCAGGCCCTTCGTGGCGACGGCGAGATACTCCTTCTCCGAGCGAGCGGCGCACCACTGCTCGCATTCGATCAGCTGCTCGGCCAAGGGTTTGGCGTCGGACATAGGCCGACCCTAATCGTAACCACCCGGCCGTCCAGCCAACGCTGGCTTGAACCAGAGGGCTTTCTGGCTGTCCTAGAGGCACCCCATGCGATCCCTCCTCGCCCTGCTCCTCCTGCCCTTGGCCGCCCTGGCCGACGGCGTCAAATACTCCGTGAGCTATCCGGCCTCAGACAAGCCCGGCGAACTCATCTTCCCCACGACCTACAACCTCTGGCTACCTGAAGGAGTGAAGACCGTCCGCGGCATCATCGTGCATCAGCACGGCTGCGGCACCGGCTCCAACAAAGGCGCGGTGACCGCGGCCGACGACCTTCACTGGCAAGCCCTCGCCCGCAAATGGGACTGTGCGCTGGTCGGCCCGGTGATCGGCGAGCCCGACAAGGCCAACTGCCGCATGTGGTGCGACCCCCGCAATGGCTCCGATCAGACCTACCTGCAGGCCCTCGCCGACCTCGCCAAGCAGAGCGGCCATCCCGAGGTCGCGACGGCTCCTTGGTGCCTCTGGGGCCATAGCGGCGGCGGCTTCTGGTCGAGCATCATGCAGGCGAAATACCCCGAGCGCATCGTCGCCATCTGGTTCCGCTCCGGCACGGCCTACTCCTATTGGCAGCAGCCCGAGGACAAGACCAAGGAGCGCCAGATTCCCGAGGTCGTGCTGCCGCCTGAAGCCTATGAGATCCCGATGATGTCCAATCCCGGCGTGAAGGAGAATGGAGACAAGCGCTTCAACACCGCCTGGACCGGCAACCTCGCGATGTTCAAGGACTACCGCGCCAAGGGTGCGCCGATTGGCTTCGCGCCGGACCCCCTTACCTCGCACCAGACCGGCGACCAGCGCTACGCCTCCATCGCGTTCTTCGACGCGTGCCTCGAATTACGCCTACCTGAATCCGGCAACCAGCTTCGCAAGATCGACCAGTCTAAAGGCTGGATTTCCCCTCTGCTCGGCAACGAAGCCAAGCCCGCGCGCGAATACGCCGGCGATAAGGCAGAATCGAACTGGCTGCCCAACGCCGCCTTCGCCAAGGCCTGGACGGAATACGTGAAGACCGGCGCGACGAACGACACCACCCCGCCGCCCGCGCCTTTCAACGTCGCATCGAAAGCCACCGCCGAAGGCATCGAGCTCACCTGGGATGCGCACGCCGACTTCGAAAGCGGCCTCCGCCAGTTCCTCATCAAGAAGGACGGCCAAGTCGTCGGACGAGTGCCGGAGAAACTCACCAACCCCTTCGGTCGCCCGCTCTTCCAGGGTATGAGCTATGGCGACACCCCGACGCAGCCGCTCGCGCAGATGCGCTTCGTCGACAAAGGCGCTAAGGCTGGCGCGAAGTATGAGATCGTCGCGGTGAACTCCGCCGGCCTCGAGTCGAAGTAACCGCCGTAACGTCGGACAACAAAAAGGGCCGCCCATCGGGCGGCCCTTCGCTTTGCCTGCGACCAGGGCTTACTGGCCCCAGGTGCAGGTGTTGCCGGCGTAGATGGCGCGGTTGCCGAGTTCCTGCTCGATGCGGAGGAGCTGGTTGTACTTGGCGACGCGGTCGGAGCGGCAGAGGGAGCCGGTCTTGATCTGGCCGGCATTGAGGCCGACCGCGATGTCCGCGATGGTGGCGTCTTCCGTCTCACCCGAGCGGTGCGAGATGATGGCGGAGTAACCAGCGCGCTGAGCCATCGAGACGGCGTCGAAGGTCTCGGTGAGCGAACCAATCTGATTCACCTTCACGAGGATCGAGTTGGCGGTCTTGGTCTTGATGCCGCGCGAGAGGAACTCGGTGTTGGTGACGAAGAGGTCGTCGCCGACGAGCTGGGTGTTGGCGCCCATGGCGTCGGTGGCGAGCTTCCAGCCGGTCCAGTCAGCCTCGGAGAAGCCGTCTTCGATCGAGACGATCGGGTAGCGCTTCTGGAGGTCCTGGTAGAACTTCACCATCTCAGCCGACTTGCGCTGGGACTTGTCGGACTTGTGGAAGGTGTACTTGCCGGACTTCTCGTCGAAGAACTCGGAAGCGGCGACGTCGAGGGCGAGGAAGACTTCCTTGCCGAGCTTGTAACCGGAGGCCTTGACGGCCGCGGCGATGGCTTCGAGGGCGGCCTCGTTGGAAGCGACCTTCGGGGCGAAACCGCCTTCGTCACCGACGGAGGTGGAGAGACCCTGGGCCTTCAGCACCTTCTTGAGGGCGTGGAAGATCTCGGTGCCCATGCGGAGGGCTTCGCTGAAGGACTTGGCGCCGGAGGGCACCACCATGAATTCCTGGATGTCGACCGGGGCGTCGGAGTGGGCGCCGCCGTTCATGATGTTCATGAGCGGAATGGGGAGGACCTTGGCGTTCGGGCCGCCGATGTAGCGGTAGAGGGGCTGGCCGAGGGCGGCCGCGGAAGCATGGGCGGCGGCCATCGAGACGCCGAGGATGGCGTTGGCGCCGAGCTTGCTCTTGTTCTTCGTGCCATCGAGGCCGATCATCGCGGTGTCGATGCCGATTTGGTCCTGCGCGTCGTGACCGACGAGGAGGGAGGCGATTTCTTCATTCACGTTCTCAACGGCCTTGAGGACGCCCTTGCCGTTGTAGCGCTTCTTCGGGTCGATACCCTTGGCGAAGGACTTCGCGCTCACGTCGCTGTCGCGCAGTTCGTGGGCTTCGTAGGTGCCGGTCGAGGCGCCGGACGGGACGGCCGCGCGACCGCGGACGCCGGAGGCGAGGACGACATCGACTTCGATGGTGGGGTTGCCGCGGGAGTCGAGGATTTCGCGGGCTTTGATATCAACGATTTGGGTGCTGCTCATGATGGAAAATGAAGTCCCATAGGGCTAGGGACAAGGGGGGTGGCTGAGCGAGAAAAAAGGTGTTACGTTCGCCCGCCCGACCCTACGGAAAACCCACCAAACAAGAGCCCCGGACTGGGTTCGCCAGGCCGGGGCTTCGAAGTGGTGGGGTTAGATGGACTTGAACCATCGACCTCCTGAATGTCAATCAGGCGCTCTAACCAACTGAGCTATAACCCCAAGAAAGAGGAAAGTGAACAAAGGGAGACGACCGCCCTCTGGCAAGCCTTCAATGTACGTCCCCGAGATAGGTGGCCGAACCGTCTTTGAGGGCCTTGGCGATGACGTCGCCCAAGCCCTTGGGCGAAAGGGGGTAATCCGCCAGACGGGCCAACGGCAGCCATTCGAAACCGACCTGCCGACGATCGCGTTCCCGACCCTCCCCGATCGGGGAAAGGTCCTCGCAGACGCAGTGGAAGACGGCCTCGACCTGATGAAAGTGGCCATGGATCCGATGCATCGCGTGGTTCTTGCCGACGTATTCGCGAAGGTACAGGAGACCCTGGGGTACGACCTTGAGGCCCAGCTCTTCCAACACTTCGCGGCGCACGGTGTCGCGCAACGTCTCGCCGTGATTCTGGCCGCCGCCAGGGAGCACGAGGAACTCGCCCTCTTCCGTGCGGATGCGGACCGCGAGGATATCGCCGCCACGAAGGATGACGGCACGAGCCGCCGTCCGGACCCCGGAGGAAACACTGCCGGACTGGCGACGAGGAGCGGACACGAGGCGACACTACCCGGACCAGCCGGACAGTGAAGCCGTAAAGCGTGGGCGGAATCCGCCCGGCTTAGGACATCAGCTTCTCGTCGATCTCCTGGTTGCCGTGGACGGCTTTGACGTCGTCCAGGGCCTCAAGGGCATCGATGAGCTCCAACACCTGCTTGGCCACGGCGGCATCGCCGACGGGCACCGGGAGGCTGGAGACGTAGGCCAGCTCGGCCGACTCCGGCTTGATGGACTTCTCCTGCAGCGCCTTGGAGATAGCGTCGAAGGCCGAGATCGGGGAAAGCACCTCGAAGTGGTCACCGTTGTTCACGACGTCGTCGGCACCGGCCTCGAGCACGAGTTCCATGAGGGCGTCTTCGCCGACCTGGGAGGCGCCGATGAGGAACTGGCCCTTCTTCAGGAAGCTGTGGGACACGGCGCCGGTCTGGGCCATGTTGCCGCCGTTATCGTTGAAGGCCTGACGGACTTCAGCGGCGGCGCGGTTCTTGTTGTCGGTGGTGACTTCCACGATGAGGCCGACACCGCCGGGGGCGTAACCTTCGTAGACGATCTCTTCGTAAATCACGCCCGGAATCTCGCCGGTACCCTTCTGGACCGCGCGCTTGATGTTGTCCGACGGCATGTTGGCGGCGCGGGCCTTGTCCATCAGCGTACGCAGGCGCACGTTAGACTCGGGGCTGCCGCCGCCGGCACGGGCCGCGAGGGTGATTTCCTTGGCGAGCACCGAGAAGACCTTGCCGCGCTTGGCGTCAATGACGGCCTTGTGCCGCTTCGTCGTGTGCCATTTGCTATGACCAGACATGATGGGGTGGGGTTAGGGAAAATCAGCCTTTGACCTTCTTCGTCGCGGGCGGGATCACCACGACGTCGGGTTCGTCCTTGGTAAGCCAGGTCTGCAGGATGGTCAACAGGTTCTGGATCGTCATGTACAGCGTGAGCGCGGCCGGCATCGGGTAGCAGATGACCGGGAAGAGCAGCGTCATCATGAGGAAAATCGTCTTCTGCGAGCCGTCGGCCGAGGGATTCGGGGTCATGCGCATCGACTGCCACATGGAGAGGCCCATGAGGATCGGGAGGAGGTTCACCGGGAAGCCGCCCACGTGGAAGATCGTGTCGGGCGCCGAGAGGTCATGGATCCAGAGGAACGAGTGGAGACGCAGCTCGACGGTGGTCTGGAAGGCGGTGTAGAGGCCGAAGAAGATCGGCATCTGGATGAGGATGGGCAGGCAACCGGCGAACGGGTTGATCTTGTTCTCGGTGTAGAGCTTCATGAGCTCCTTCTGCATCTTCTCCGGGTTATCCTTAAGTTTCTCACGGATATCCTGCATCGGCTTGGCGAACTTCTGCATCTTCTTCGCGGCCTTCATCTGGA
>CALEEU010000145.1 GCA_937875975.1 uncultured Opitutia bacterium
GGTCAGCGTGACGCCGGCCGGGACGTCGAGGGTGCCGCCGGCGGCGCCGATCGTCAGCCCGCGGCGGGCGGACAAGGCGAAGGAAGCGGTGGCCTGCAGGCCGCCGCCGACGAAGTTCAGGTTGTCGGCGTCGAACGCGCTCGGCACGCCGCCCAGGGCGGCGTCCATCGCGACGGACACCAGGCCGCCCGCGAGGATGGTGCCGCCGCGGTAGGCGTTGCCGGACGTGGTGACGCCCATGGCGTCCACCGGGGCGAGCGTGAGCGTGCCTTCGCCTTCCTTGCGCAGGACGAGGTTGCCGTTGAGCGTGCCGGTGAGCGTGGTCGCGGCGGCCTGGCGGACCGTGAGCGTGTTCAGCGCGAAGCCGGAATTGGTCACGCTGCCGGCGGCGCCGGCGAGCGAGGCGACGCGCTGGTCGAAGCCGTTGAGGTCGAAGACGCCGCTGGCGGTCGCGAGGACCAGTCCGGTCGTGACCGGGAGGGCGTCGGCGCGGCCGATCTGCAGGACGCCGTTCTCGACGCGGGTCAGGCCTTGGTAGGTGCTGGCGCCGGCGAGCAGGATCACGTCCTGGCCGACCTTGGTCAGGCCGCCCGGTCCGGTGATCGGGCCGTCGATCTGGAAATAAGAACCGCGGAGGCCGGGATCGTTGGGGTTGCTTGCGTTGGCCTGGTTCAGCTTGCCCTGGTCGTAGATACGGGAAACGTCCCAGACGCCGTTGCTGCCGCTCGCATAGGGTTGGCCGAGGAAGGAGTCCGAAGCGAGACGGAGCGTGATGCCGGCGCCGAGCTTCTGGATGACGGCGACGTGGTCCCAGTCGCGCGGGACATAACCCATGACCGAACCGCCGGCGAGGGTGATGGTCTCGCCGCCGGTCTGGCTGCGCATGATCTGCAGGTGGACGCCGGCCGGCAGGACGTAGTCGCCCGCGCGGGCGCCGTCGACGGCCCAACGCTCGAAGGAGCCGGACTGCTGGACGAGGGTCGCCGTGGGCGACCAGCCGGCCACCGCGAGTTCCAGCGCCCCGCCCTGCTCGATCGAGGCGGTCACGCCGGCGGCGCCGAGCGAGCCCGCATGCGTGACGCGGACGGCGCCTTCGCCGACGAGGAGCGAACGGGCGCCGTCGAAGGTCGCGCTGTTGTCGCCGAGGGTGAGGACGCCGTCGCCGAGCTTGCTGAAGTCGAACAGCCCCTGGTTGTCGAGGCCGCCGGCGCCGGCGCCCGCGCCGAGCTGCAGGCCGGTGGAAGAGCCGGTGCCGAAGGAGCCGGCTTCGACGAAGACCTGGTAATGGTCGTGGAGGGTGACCGTGCCCGTGCGCAGCGTGGAGCGGGAGCCGTCCACCTGCACCAGCAGCGTGCCGGGCTGGCCGACGCCGGCGACGGCGTTGGTCGTGCGCAGGTGCAGGGCCGGGATCTGCTGGAGACGGTCATTGGCCAGGACGCCGTAGACGCGGTTATAGTCGTAGGCCGTGATCGCCCCGCCCGACCAGGTGAAGAGATCAGGCGAGCCGCTGTTGAAGTTATACCTGACCTCGGCGAGGGAGAAGGTATTGTCGCGGTCGTTCATGCGGCTCCCCATCAGGGAGACCGTGCCCGCGCCCGGCGCGCCCGGCGTGAGGAACTGGATGCCGCCGCCGTTGACGGTCCAGTCGCCGGCGAACTGAGGCTGGTCGGCCCGGAGGTTCAGGAAGGCCGTGCCGGACTTGGTGAGCTGGGAGGCGAAGACGCGGCCGTTGAGCTGCAGGGTGTTGTTGGACGCCCAGACGAGGGCCTCGCCGGTGCCGTCACCGGCGGAGCCGAAGTAAAGGTCGGCGTTGATGGTCGGCGTGTTGCCCGACTGCAGCAGGCCGCCGCTACGGAGGGTGATGCGGTTGAACCTGCCGTCCGCGCTGACGTTGATGTCGCGGTCGGTGCGGAGCGCATGGAGGTCGAGGTCGGCGCCGAGCGTGGCGGTCGCGGTGCCGAGGCTGAGGATCGTGGTGCCGTCGTTCGCGGCGACCGTCAGCGTGCCGCCGGCCGAGGTGACATAATTGGCGGGCGCGCCGCCGGTCGTGACCGGGATGAAGCCGAGGGCGGCGTCATACTTGAGGAACTGGTTGCCGACGCGCTCGGTGATCCACGGCGCCACCATGCCGTTGGTCATCAAAGTCGCCCCGTTGGACGACAGGAAGCGCATCGCCGTGGTGCTGCCCGCGGCGCCGAGGCCCGTCGAAGTGTTCGTGTTGGTGTCCATCCCCGTCACCATGA
Source organism: uncultured Opitutia bacterium (assembly GCA_937875975.1). Lineage (GTDB taxonomy): Bacteria > Verrucomicrobiota > Verrucomicrobiia > Opitutales > UBA953 > UBA953. The sequence goes on from CALEEU010000145.1 coordinate 2,244, forward strand.
GGGTGCCGGAGCCGACGCGCGTGACGTCGCCGGCGATGAGTTCGGCGAGGAAGGCGCCACGACGGCGGACGAGGACCTCGGAACCGCCGGCCACGGAGAGCGCGCCCACGGTCTCGGAATTGTAGGCGCTGGCGGCTCCGTCGCCGTAGAGCTCGAGGACGGTGGTGTTGAGCGCGATGGGCGCGGTGTCGGCCCAGCGGCCCTGGGTCGAGGCGGTGGACAGCGGCGTGTCGTTGTCGAAGCGGATGCGGGAGCCCGGATGGAAGACCCAGGTGTTGGCGTTGGCGTCGGCCGAACCACGCGCGGTGCCGTTGCTGCCTTCGATGCGCACCTCGCCGAAGACGTCGACCAGGCCCGTGCCGAGGCCGGTACGGAAGGTGGTGGCCGCCGCCTGGCCGCCCTGCAGGATCAGGATGGACCCACGGTAGCTGTCCGTGCCACGCGCACGGGTCACGAGCGTGCCGCCGCCGAAGGTGTTCGCCGAGTTGGCCCCCAAGATGAGGCCGGACTGGCCGAAGCCGGCATTGGCGACGCCGACCACGAGGGCATTGCCGGCGCCGGCCAGCTGCGCGCCGGCGGCCGACGGATTCAACGTCAGCGTACCGGTCCCGCCGCCCAGGAGGAACTGGGCGCCGCCGGCGCCCCACGGGGCGAGACTCGCGGCCGAAAGCGTCCCGCCGGAGTTGGAACCGAGGTACCAGTCGCCGCCACGGAAACCGGCCATGTCGGGCGCGACCGTGAACGTGGCGCCGCCGTCGAGGGCCAGCACGCCGGCGCGGGCGCCGACCATCGTGAGCCCGTCGTAGAGGTCGTAGAGCCCCGCCTGACCGGCAGCGGTGCCGATGCCGAGCGTGGTGAGGTTGAGGGCGCTCGTGGTCCGCACCTCGAGCGAGGCGCCGCCGAGGTTGGCGGCGGAACGCAGGCTGAGGACGGACGAAGGGTTGACGACCACGGAGGCGCCGGCGGCGCCCAAGGTCGCGGCGTCCTGGTTGACGCGGACGGAGCCCTGCTGGATGTCGAAGCGGCCGGTCCAACCCGCATTGGCGGCATTGTTGTCGAAGTAATAATACCAGATGCCCGCCTTGGTCAGACGTCCGGCGCCTTCCAGCACGTCCCGGTGGAAGACGTCCGTCGAGTCGTTATAGAGCACCGCGCTGTCGCGGACGACCATCTTGCCTTCGAGATAGTAGTCGTCGCCGAAGGAGTCGGCGACGAAACGCAGCTGCGCCGCGTTGACCGTGCGGAGGGTGTTGGACCCGTTGTTCGCGCCGATCGTGAGGTTGGCCGCGTTGCTGCCCCCGTTGCGGTCGGAGACGACGGTGACCGCGCCGCCGAAGACGAGGTCCTGGCCCGGGGCGGCGAAATAGGTCCCCACGTTGTTGTGGCGGAACCGCAGCGTGCCGTAGTTCAGGAACCAGTCGCCCGTGCCGAAGAAGTTGTTGCTGTTGTTGCCCTGGCCGCGGATCTCACCGCGCTGGAGGGTGACGGTGCCCGAGAAGCCGGTGTTGTCGCCTTGGAACTGGAGGAAGCCGTCGCCGGACTTGATGATGGGCGCGGACCCGCTGACCTGACCGCCCAAGGTCACGAAACCGGACCCGCTCTGGCCGTTGGTCCCGCCGCGTTCGACGCGGAAGGCGACCGGCGCGGACCCTCCCAGCGTCGTGGCGCCGGAGACCAAGAGATTGTAGTTGTTGGCGTTGTTGGCGTTGGAGGTGTTGCCGAAGACCAGCGAAGTCCCCTGGGCCGTCGCGGTGCCGTCGACCGTCAGCGAGTCGATGGTGTTCGTCCGGGTGACGTTGAGGGAACTGCCGTCGAACGACTGGCCGAAGATCCGGGCGTACGGGACGTCGGCCAACACGCGGACCCCGTTGGCGGTCCAGTTCGCGTTGGCATTGGCCGTGCGGAAACGCAGCTCGGGCATCTGGCCGCCGTTGTTGTTGTTGAGCCAGTCGCCGCCGAGGGCGATCGTCGCCGTGCCCGCCGAACCGACGCCGTCGAGATAGAGCAGTCCCCCGTTGAGCTGGATGGTCCCGGTGATCGCGTTCGTCGCGTTGGTGAGCTGGAGCGCCCCGTTGCCGGTGGTGGTGAGCCCCGCGGCGGTGACCTTGCCGCCCACGCGCGTGACGAGCCCGTTGCCGCCGAGGTAGACCACGCCTTCGACGGGGGTCGTGCCGTCGCCGAAGTAAAGGGCGGTGGAGCTGAAATTGACGCGGCCGCCGCTGTTCGCGTTGATCGTGACGAGGCCGCCGCTGCGGATATTGATCTGTCCGCCGGTGAAGGTCGCCTCGTTGTCGTTGGTGCCGGCCTGCACCCGGAGGGCGTGGACATCGACCGTGCCCGCCAGCGCGGGGTCGGCGGCGCCGCCGACGAAGTTCGCCACCGACGTCGAAGTCAGGCCGGCGAGGAAAGCCGCCCCGGCGGCGGAATCACCGGACGTGAAGGAACTCGTGAACGCGGCGTTCTGGACGCCGTAGACGTCGGAATAGGTGAGGAAGCCGTTGCGCGCCGGATTGAGCATCCAGACCGGCAGGAGTCCCTGGGCGTCGCGCAGCGCGGAACCGCCCTGGATGAACAATTTCTGGCCCTGCAGGTCGATGCGGCCGAGCTCGTTGGCGTTCTCGCGGACGGCGAAGGTGGCCTGGCCTTCGCGGACCAGGCCGGCGGCGGAGAGGACGATCTGTCCGTTGGTGCCGTTGCGCTCGAGGTAGACCGCGGCGCCCTGGCTGGCCGTGATGACCCCGACTTCTTCGCGGGCGACGCGGCCCGAGGAGTTGAAGAGGTTGACGGTGGCTCCGCGCAGGAGCATCGGCGTCGTGTCTCCCCACTTGTTCTCGGAGACCGCGGTCGCGAGGTTCGAAGCGTCGAGGCGGCTGGTGAAGGGCGTGTCGGCGATGTCCGCGGCGTAATCGAGCCGGAGCCAGGCGCCCGGGTAGAGGTTCACCGCGTTGACCTGCGCGCCGGCGTCGTCGGTGAAGCGGCCCGCGGCGCGTGCGGTGAGGCGTCCGTAGACGTGGAAGGCGGAGGTCGCGAGGTCGCCCGTGAACTCGAGGACGTTCTGGGTGGTGCC
>CALEEU010000146.1 GCA_937875975.1 uncultured Opitutia bacterium
ACGGTGGCCACCTTGAAGCCACCGCGTGCGTAGTCTTCACGGCACATCACCGCGAGGGCCATGAAGTGGGGGACTTGCCAGAAGAATAAGAGAGCGAAAAGCAGCCAGCCCATCGTATCGATGTGGCCGAGTTTGGCGGCCGTGCCGATGATCGGAGGAATCGCGCCGGGCAGCGAGCCGACGAGCGTGCACCATGAAGTCATCGACTTCAGCGGTGTATAGAGCAAGAGATAGGAGATCGCGGTGGCGGCTGTCAGGGCGCCCGCGAGCGGCTGGTCGGTGCCGACCCAGACGAGGATCACGCCGAGTGTCAGCAGCAGTAGGCCGAAGAGGAGCACCGCGCCGGGCTTCAGGATGCCGGCCGGAATGGGGCGGTTGCGCGTCCGATCCATTTTGGCATCGGCGTCGCTCTCCCACCACATGTTGATGGCGCCGCAGCCGCCGGCGGCGAGGGCGGTGCCGATCGCCAGCGAGACCAGCACCTTGGGGTTGGTGGCTTGGCTTGGCTCGCTGCAGAAGTAGCCGGCGAGAGCCGTGAGGACGGAAAGGAACGACAGCCGGGGCTTGGTCAGCTCCCAGTAGGCGGCAGGCACGGATCCGGCGCGTTCGCTCATCGGTCTTGTCGTGGCGGTTTTGCGCGACGGGTTAAAGGTAAATCAGTCACCGCGGCTTAGGCGGATGGCTCCTTCGTGGAGCGTCTGGCCAGCATGACCGCTGCACAGAGGGAGGAAAAGAGGGCTGCCCCGACGACGAGGTGGATGGTGCGGACGTGCGGGTTAAGCGGGAGCTGGATGCTCTGGATGCCGAGTAGGACCTGCAGGAAGACGAGCACGACCAAAGTCGCCCAGCGGAGGAGCGGGAAGCCTTGGCGGGCCAGCTGGACGGCGAAGAAGAGCACCGCCGTCCCGGCGAGGAGGGCGCCGCCGCGATGGAGCAGGTTGACCCACCAGGCGACGCCCGTGCCGATGGAGGGGATGAACAGGCCGTCGTGAGCGGAGGAGGTCCACAGCGTGAAGTGCCCTTGACGCATCACCGCACCGATCACGATGACCGAGAGCGTCAGCGCGGCAGCGGCGACGCCGGCACGGAAAAGGGAGCGCGGTGCGGTGCGGCCAGCCTGGTGCCAAGCCGTCGTATGGGTGAGGGCGATGATGGCGAGGAGCGCGAGCGTGAGCTGAGCGTTGACCGCGTGACCGACCGCGAAGGCCACCGCCTTGAAGTTGCCATCGCCGCCGATGTTGAGCTGATCAAGGAGAACGCGGAGCCCGCCGAGCAAGCCTTGGAGGACGACCAAGCCGACGAGCGCATAGGCTGCGAGCCGGATCGCGCGGCGGCTTTCGCGTAAGCCATGGGCGACGGCGATCGCGATGCAGAGCAAGCCGAGGACCGTGGCCGCGAGGCGGTGGGAGTGCTCGGCGAATTTATCGATCTCCGTGAGCCATCCCGGAGGGTTGATGGAGCCGTTGGACAGAGGCCAATCGAGGAAGGCCATGCCAGCGCGGATGCTCGTGGTGAAGCCGCCGGCTTGGAGTACCAGCACGGACCAGCCGAGCGTGAGCAGGCAGAGCCACAGGAGGCGTCGGTCGGGTGCGGAGGCTTCCGGCTGGCTCATGCTGTCATCTCAGCGGACTTCGTTCCCGGCGCAAATCCCAACCAGCCTAATCTCCAGTCTTTAGCCCCGCCGATGGGGCTTATCAGGAATGGGCGGCGGCCCGACCGAAGGCCCGGATTTTACCGACGAGGTTCGTCAGCCCGTTGCGGCGGTTGGGCGAAAGGTGCTGCGTGATGCCGACGGCGGAAAGGAAGTCCGCGTCGGTGTCGGCAACTTCTTGCGGCGGGGCGGCATCGTAGAATTCACAGACCAGGCTCGCGATGCCCTTGGTGATGAGCGAATCGGCGTCGCAACGAAAGCGACAGACGCCGGCCTCGAGGGACGGCACCAGCCAGAGGTTGGAAGTGCAGCCTTCGACGAGGAATGCGTCGAGTTTCAGGTCGGCCGGCAAGGCGGGGGCGGCCTTGGCGCGGTCGATCACGTATTGGAAGCGTTCGTGGTGGTCCGCGAAAGGTTCAAGCTCCGCGATGAGCTCGTCGCGTCGGCGTAGCAGCGTCATCGGACGATCAGCGACCGGCGAGAGCCTCGGGGTCGAGGTTGCTGCGAATCAGCGGGGACATCGCCGCCTCGAGCTTGCGCTGGCGATCGGCGGGCAACTTCGACTCGGTGCGAAGCCATGAGACAGCCTCCTGCCAGATGGCGGGCGAAGGACGACGCATGGTCAGCAGGAGCTCAAGTTCGTCGGCGACGGACTTGCGCGTGCCGTAGGCTTCCGTCTGGCCGGCAAGGATGCGGGCGGAGATATATTCGGATCGCAGCTGGGAGTAGCGGGGAAAGAGCGTGATGCCGGCTTCGAGCACGCGCACGGCGGCGTCGCCCGCGCGAATGGAACGCAGGTGGCGGCCGACGGAGCGGTAGGCTTCGGGGCCGAGGTCCTTGGACTTGAGGAATTCGGTGAGGTAGCGGTCGCCGATGTCGCGGTCGCGTTTGGCGATCACCGCGTCGGGCTTCTGCCGGGCGTGGTAGGCGATCGCGATGAGTGACTGCACGATGGCTTCGTTGGATTTGAAGAAGGCCTTGTCGGCGGCGACGATCTGCTGATACTGCACGATGACCTGGCCGGGGTTAGGGCCATTGAGGATGGCCTCGAGGTGGAGCGCGGCGAAGGTCGCGCGTTCGAGGCCATGCTGGGCGGCCGAATTAGCGAGGGCCCCGGTGAGTTCGGCGTAACCTTTCTCGGCGGCGAAATTGGCGAGCGCGATCATCGGCGCCGAGCTGCCGGCGTATTGCGCGAAGGTCAGGCGGAGTTCCTTGTCGAACTCGTCCTTGAGGCCGAGCCGGTCGAGCAGCTGGAGTTTCTGGATGTGAGGGAAGGGCGCCTTCTCGTCGGCCGAGATGCGCTCCTGTGTCACCGCCAGCGCCATCTTGTGTTGGCCGAGGAGGATATGGAAGCGGGCGAGTTGGGAAAGGATCGCGTCGCGGCCGGCCCCTTTGAACGCGGACGTCTTCGCCTCGAGTAGGTTGATGGATTCCTGGGTCTTGCCGCCTTCGAAGAGCGCGCGGGCCTTGAGGAGGAGGCCGTTAGGCTGGGTATCCAGGCTGCTGGCATTGATGATATTGACTGCGTCGGGGTACTTGCCGGTCCAGTAGAGCGACGTGGCGGCCGACATCGAGAGCGAGTCCCGCATGTAGGTCGGCATGTTTTTAGTGACTTGGATCAGCTTGAGGCTCTCGTCGATGACCTCTTGGTCGCGTTCCCGGGCTTGGAGGAGCTGGAAATAGCGCTCGAGGTAGTCCTTGGTGAGGGGGTCGTCCACCGGGAGGAATTCTAGCCCGTGCTTTAGGGTCTGGATACCGTCGTCAGTTCGGCCAGCAATATTATGTAAAAAGTTGGCGTAGAACAACTTAGCCTTTGCATTGCCTGGATTGCAGCGGATGGCTACCTGGGCGAGGCGCAGGGCATCGGCCATCTGGCCGGCGTCTTGGGCGGCCATCGCCTGTTTGGTGAAGTATTCCGCCAGCTGGACGAGGTGCTCTTGGCGGATTTTGGCCGCATTTTCCGGCTGATCCTCGAGTTTAGCCAGGGATAGTCGGATGATTTGGAGCAGGGGCTTATCCTTGATCAGGTCTGCTTTAATGTAGGTCTGGCGGGCGTAACTCAGGATGGCTTCCTTTTCCTTGAGGTGGGGGAGTCCGGCCAAGACGATGATTTCAGCATCCTCTTCGGCCTCTTTGCTGGCGGGGGCGGATCCCTTCTGGGCGGCCGGGGCAGGGGGCGGGGTCTGAGCCAGACCCGAAAGGCAGGACATCCCAATGAGGAAGGCGACGGTCAGGCGGTTAGACGGCATGGGAGGGGTTTTGAGTAATGGCGTGGGCATCGGAATTGTCCCGCCAAAAAAGACGAAAGGGGGGCGGGGTAAGGAGAGGAGTAAAGAAACCTTAAAATCCCCGCACTTTCCTCTTGCATGAGGGGCCTCGACCCCTATGCCCAAACACTCTTTTCCCAATTTACCGAGGTCCATGCCTACCATCAACCAGCTCGTCCGTAAACCGCGTGTCCAACCCAAGGCCAAGTCGAAGTCGCCTGCCTTGAATAACTCGCCCTTCCGCCGCGGCGTCTGCGTGCAGGTCATGATCCGTACGCCGAAGAAGCCGAACTCGGCTCAGCGTAAGGTCGCCAAGGTGCGCCTGACCAATGGTCAGGAAGTCATCTCCTACATCCCCGACGAAGGCCATAAGCTCCAGGAGCACTCCGTGGTCCTCGTTCGTGGCGGCCGCGTAAAGGATTTGCCGGGCGTGCGCTACCACATCGTCCGCGGCCCCCTCGACTGCTCCGGCGTCGAGAAGCGTCGTCGTTCCCGTTCCAAGTACGGCGTCAAGCGTCCGAAGGAAAAGAAGGCCTAATCCGTTTCCGCACCCAACTCCCTTAGAACATGTCTCGTCGTCGCAAAGCAGCCAAGCGCGCCCATCTCCCGGACGCCCGTTACGGCTCCCCCCTCATCAGCCAGCTCATCAATGTCGTGATGAAGTCCGGCAAGAAGTCTATCGCCCAGACTATCGTTTACGGCGCGATCGAGAAGGTCAGCGAAAAGCTGATGAAGGGCAACCCCGTCGAGCTGCTGCTCGGCGGCCT
>CALEEU010000147.1 GCA_937875975.1 uncultured Opitutia bacterium
GCCCCCGGGTCAGGCCTTCAGGTTATGGCGGAACTCGGTCGGGCTGACCTTCATCGCCCGGCGGAACTGGCGGGAGAAATCGCTGGCGTCGTAGAACCCCGTCTGGTGGGCGATCTCGGAGGGCCGGAGGTCCGTCGTCCGGAGGAGGTCCGTGGCCGCGGCCACCCGCATACGGACCAGGTAGCCGCGGGGGCTGACCTGGTAGGCCTTATGGAATTTACGTTCGAACTGGCGGACCGACATCCCGGTGAGCTTGGCCAGCTTGGCTATATTAAGGGAGGTGGTGAGGTTGTCCTTGATGAACTCCGCGGCGGCTTCGACTTGGAGGAACGGCTCGAGCAAGGCTTTCGTGCCTTCGTAACTGCGGACCGTGCCGCAGACCCCGCAGGCGCGACCAGCCTCGTCGAAGAGCGGGACCTTGGTGGTCTCATACCAGACATGTTCGCCTTCGGCGTTCGGGAAGAGCTCGATGATGCGGGGCAGGGGCTGGCCCGTCTGGCAGATCTGGAGATCCTTCTTCTTGAAGGCCGCGGCCAGCTCTGGCGGAAAGATATCCTCGTCGGATTTGCCGAGCAGGCTGGCCTCATCGGCGACGCCGCAGCGTTGGGCGAAGGCGAGGTTGGCCATCGTGAAACGCCCCGCCAGATCCTTGGCGAAGAACATCACCCCGGGGAGGTGGTCGAAGACGCTCCGCAGGCTCTCCGGGCGCATACCGCGCATCCAGTCCGAGCGGGGTTCTGGCGTCTTCATACCAAGTAGCCTAGGGGGCTTCTGACAGGTTTCCACCCCATTTTAATAGGGTGCAAGGCCTATGGTCCGATCGGTCGGTGGGGAGGTCATTTGTCGTATTAAACCTCGGCAGGTCAGCCTAATGGCCTGCCGTCCCTAGGCTAATTACCTCCCCCTGATAGGAGGGAACTGCTTTTTGATTTTGAGGTCTTCCCTATTCCTCCCACCAGTACCGTTCACCGATCACCCATGACCTCCCTCAAGTCCTTCGCCCTCTGCTTCCTCGCCGCCGCTGCCGTGGCCGCCCCTGACGCCGATTCCATGAAGCGCGGCCAAGCCGTCTACTCCCGCACCTGCATCGCCTGCCACCAGCCGACGGGCATGGGCATCCCTCCGGTCTTCCCGCCCCTCGCCGGTTCCGAGTGGGTTTCCAAGGACGCTTCCATCGCCGTCCGTAACATCGTCAACGGCATGACAGGTCCGATCACCGTCAAGGGCGTCACTTATAACAGCATGATGCCTCCGGTCGCCGGCCTCACCGACAAGGACATCGCCGACGTCGTCAATTACGTGAACCACAGCTGGGGTAACACCGGCCCGACCGTGACCGAAGCCGAAGTCACGGCCATCAAGAAGAAGTACGCCGACCGCAAGACCCCGTGGACTGCGGCCGAGTACGAGAAGGAAGCCAAGGAAGCGAAAGAAGCTCCGGCCAAGAAGTAAGCCGGCACCTGCCTTTGGGCGGGGTGGCTTGACCAGCGGGGACCTCTGCCGCACTTTGGTGTCTCATCCAAGTGCGCGCAGGCG
>CALEEU010000148.1 GCA_937875975.1 uncultured Opitutia bacterium
AGCGGGATGACCTTCAATGACGCCAAGATCAAGCTCATGGCGGGTGATGTGAGTCGTGCGCAGCCGGAATATCAACGCGCGGCCCGTGGCATACGTGTGGCTGCATTGAGCATGTCCGCCGACAAGGCCGTCACCGAAAAGTCCTTCGACGAATTCCACCTCTATACTTTAGGTAATCCCGCGACCCTGCGCGACAAGGAGACCAAGCAGGTCGAATTCGTGCGCGCGTCGGGTGTCAAGGCTGAGCGCCTCTATGTCTTTGACGGGGCCGGTCACGCATACCGTGGGGATGATTCATCCGGTAAGGTCCAGGTCTACCGCGAATTCAAGAACGCCGAGGCTAACAAGCTCGGTATGGCCCTGCCGAAGGGCAAGGTGCGTTTCTACACCCAGGACGGCGACCGCCAGCTAGAATTCGTCGGCGAGAACCGCATCGATCACACGCCCAAAGACGAGGTCATCCGCGTGCTCACGGGAAATAGCTTCGACCTGGTTGGCGAGCATCGCGTGACGAACAATACCGAGGACGGTGCCAATCGCGTGGCTACGCAGAGCTTCGAGATCAAGGTGCGTAATCGCAAGAAGGAGCCCGTCGAGATTCGCGTGGTCGAGCATGCGAACCGTGGCGGCAACTGGACGCTCACCACCCAGAGCCAGCCGCACGTGAAGAAGGACGCCACGACCTTCGAGTTCCGCGTCCCCCTCAAGCCTGACGAGGAGAAGGTTATCACGTATACGATCCGCTATACCTTCTGAAGGCCTTATCATTTGCACACCCCAGAATTCACCTTTCTTTCCCCATGAAACTCCCTGCGCTCCTCCTTTTGGCAGCTGCTTCATTCTCCTTCGCCGCCGACCCAGCGCTCACGATTTACAACGGCGGTTACGCCGTCGTGCGCGAGACGCTGCCAATCGATCTTAAGGCTGGCGTCAATCAGGTCTCCTTCGCCGGCGTCACCGCTCAGGTTGAGGCCGACTCCGTCATCCTCCGCGACATAAAGGGCATAGCCGAGTTCCAGATCCTCGAGCAGTCCTATCGCAATGATCCTGTCTCGCAGGCCATGCTACTCTCACTTTTCGAAGGCAAGACCCTCGAATTCGTCCGTCTCGAGACCAATAAGCCGGACCGAGTAATCGTCGGCAAGGTCATACGCAGCGGCTTCGTCCCCGGCGGCCGGTCCTTCGTCGAGCCTATCATCGAGGTCGACGGCAAGTTGCAGTTTTCCCTGCCGGGCAGCCCGCTATTCCCTTCGCTCGGTAATGATAACGTCCTCAAGCCCACCCTGAATTGGAAGCTCAACTCCGCTTCCTCCGGCAAGATCAACGCCGAGGTCGCTTACCTGAGCAACGGGTTCACTTGGGAGGCCAGCTACAACCTCGTTGCGACTGATAAGAGCGACCTGCTGGACGTCGTAGGCTGGGTGACGATGAACAATCAGAGCGGGATGACCTTCAATGACGCCAAGATTAAGCTCATGGCCGGCGATGTGAATCGTGCGCAACCGGAATATTCCCGCGGACCCCGTGCCATGGTGGCTGATGCCATGGCCTTCAGCGACGCCAGGGTCGTGACCGAAAAGTCATTCGACGAATTCCACCTCTACACGCTGGGTAATCCCGCGACCTTGCGCGACAAGGAGACCAAGCAGGTCGAGTTCGTGCGCGCTTCGGGCGTGAAGGCTGAGCGTCTCTATGTCTTTGATGGTGCCGACCAGAACCGCGAGGGCTCCGATTCGCCCGGTAAGGTGCAAGTCTACCGCGAGTTCAAGAACTCTGAGGTCAATAAGCTCGGTATGGCCCTGCCGAAGGGTAAGGTCCGCTTCTACACCCAGGACGGCGACCGCCAGCTCGAGTTTGTCGGCGAGAACCGCATCGACCACACGCCGAAGGACGAAGTCATCCGCGTGCTCACGGGTAACAGCTTCGACCTGGTTGGCGAGCATCGCATGACGAACAATACCGAGGACGGTGCCAATCGCGTGGCTACGCAGAGCTTCGAGATCAAGGTGCGTAATCGCAAGAAGGAGCCCGTCGAGATTCGCGTGGTCGAGCATGCGAACCGTGGCGGCAACTGGACGCTCACCACCCAGAGCCAGCCGCACGTGAAGAAGGACGCCACGACCTTCGAGTTCCGCGTCCCCCTCAAGCCTGACGAGGAGAAGACGGTGACTTATACGATTCGGTATACGTGGTGATGGCGGTTAGCGGCTAGCGGTTGGCGGTTAGGAAGAGAAAGCAGCTCAAAGGGAGACCGGATGAGATGCTGAGGCATGGGTAGGGACGGCTCTCCGAGCCGTCCGCATGAGGGGGCTAGACGGCGGGCTCGGAGAGCCCGCCCTACCACCTGC
>CALEEU010000149.1 GCA_937875975.1 uncultured Opitutia bacterium
GCTGGGCGCAGGGGGCGGCCGTCACGCGGAACGTCGGCGGGCGATCGTCGACGCGATCACCTTCGCGGCGCTGGCGGCAGCCGCGCTCGCCTGACTCAGTAAAAGATCCGCCCCCGTTGCCGCTCGGCCAGTCGAGAAAGAGGCGGGCACGTGGGCACGAGGACACGAGGGCCGGAGGGAGGGAAGGAGAGTATTGAGTATGGAGTATCGGGGGAGTGATGCCTTAGTTGCCTCAAGGCAGGGCGGGCTCTCCGAGCCCGCCGCTTGTTCGATCAGCGGGCGGACGGTTCGGAGAACCGTCCCTACCCAAGACAGAGAGACAGGGCTCAAAGGGAAACCGGAGACCGGATGATTGGCGGGGGTTTATTGATCATGCCCGCAGCAAACCTCCCGGTTTCCGGTCTCCCTTTGGCTCTTCCTCTGCCTCGAGGTAGGGACGTGATCACGATCGCGTCCGCCCAAGACCCCGACGGATGCGCGGTCATCGCATCCCTGCCTTCGGAGGGCGCGGTAAAGCCACGCCCCACCCACCGGCCACCATTCGGCGGCCGAGGACGGCTAGGTCGGCACGCAGTGCCGACCCTACCTAGGCGTCGGGATGTTTTGCTGGGGGCTTCTGCCTAGGGCGGGCGACTTGACTTAAAGCCCATAGTAATACAATGTATTACCTATGCACAAAAAGCTCACCAAGCTCGGGAACTCCCAGGGGCTCGTCTTCGACGCCGCCCTGATGGAGCTCGCACGCCTCAAGGTCGGCGACGACGTCAACGTCGAGGTCCACGAAGGCGGCACGATCACCATCACGCCCTTGCGCCCCCGTCCCTCCAAGGAAGACGTCACCAAGACAATCCGGGGCGTGATGAAGGACTACGCGCGCACCATGCGTAAGCTCGCGTGAAGGTCACTCCGGAGAACTGCTTCCACCTGACGGTGGACATCGTGAAGGAGATCCATGCTGCCGCGCTGGAGGGATTCGGCGGCGCTGAGGGGATCCGCGAGCCTTCGCTCCTGGAATCCGCCGTGGCCGCCCCGCAGGTCACGATCGGCGGGTATTCTCCTTTTGCCGACCTGGCAGAGGTCGCTGCCGCTTACCTATTCTATCTTTGCCGAAACCACCCGTTCTTAGATGGCAATAAGCGGACAGCATTGGGCGCTTGCTTGGTCTTCTTACGCCTCAACGGCGTCGAGCCGAAGCCGGATTCGGCGAAATGGGAGAGCCTGACTTTTGCGATCGCCGCCGCCCAGATCGATAGAGACGAGGCCACGAAGCAGTTGAGGGCTTTGTTGCCGAAGGTGAAGTCCGTGAAGAAGAGGAAGTAGCATTAGAATTAGGGGTAGGGGTAGGGGTAGGGGTAGGGGTAGGGGTAGGGGTAGGGGTAGTTAACGTCGCGGCTTATCAGGCGAGTTGTCCGGCGCGAACGCATTTGAGTCGCGCGCTAGTCGCCGGGCTTTGAGGACTCCGGCGATGAGGCGAAGGATTTCTTCGCATTGAGCTAAGACGGGAGCGGCTTCCTGTTGGGTCATAAGCTCCGCGAGCTGCGCCACTTTGATTTGAGTGAGCACTTCGGCGCAGGAACCTTTCGCGATGAGGTAGAACCGCTCGGTATCTTTCTCCGCTCTTCGTTCATAACCTTCGGCGATATTGCTGGGGACGGACAAGGCGGCGCGCCTGAGTTGGTCGCACGCCCAGAGATGACGGCTGAGCGACGTGCGCTGGGTGAGCTTGATCACGTCGGCGGCAAGCCGGACGGATTTCTGCCAGGTGACAAAGTTAGAGAGGCTCGCGATTTCCATCCCGCAAGCAGGCCGACGCTCGTTCCTCCTGCCAACGGTTCACCTCTGATGCCCATCACCTGACTGCCTTTACCTACCCCTACCCCCACCCCTACCCCTATCCCTTGCGTGTTTCCGCTGTTTTTTCGCACTCCTTTCTTTTTGACGAACGCCCGGAGAGTCCCATCGTCAGACGACTCAGGACAGTCCGATGGTGTAATGGTAGCACAGGAGATTCTGATTCTCCTTGTCTAGGTTCAAATCCTAGTCGGACTATTTCCTGAAAGCAAAAAGCCCTCTCACGAGGGCTTTTCCATGCCTATCCGGGACGCCTCAGCGGGCGTTCCAGAAGATCATGAGGTTCTTGGTCTGACGGCCGGCGACGATGAGGTCGGGCTTGCCGTCGCCATCGAGGTCGGCGGCCTTGAAGTCTTCGACGGCGATCTCCTTGGTCGAGATCACGCTCGTGCGCCAAGCCTTACCGGCATCGTCGAGCGGGGTGAGCAGGCGGACGCCGGGGTCGGCGCCGCGCCAGCCGACCATGACCTGGTCGGAGCCGGTGCCCAGGAAGTCAGCGCAGGCGACCGCATGGCCGTCCTTGAAGCCATCGAGGACTTGGTTGCGCTGCCAAGCGCCGGTGCCGTCACGGGTATAGATCGCCGACTTCGTGCCGTGGAAAGGTTCGATCGTCGCGATGAAGTTGCCGGAAGGCAGGCGGCCGCCGCGGAGTTCGCCGACGGGTTCGGTAGTGAGCTGCGTCTTCTGCCAGGCGCCGTCGGCGTAGGAATTGAACCAGATGCCTTCCTTGGAGCCAGCCAGGATCTGTTGGGCGACATGTTTCTGCCAGCGCACCGGCTCGAGGTTATGGGTGATGTGCCCAGCATCATTGATGAGCTCGGTCTTCCACTCGTCCTTCGGGTTGGTCGGCTTGCGATAAGCGAGGAGCTTGGCGCCCGCGCCGACGCCGGCCTTGTTGCCGACGCCATGGAGGGGCTGCACGACGAGGTCCCAGCGGCCCGTAGCGGCTTCGACCCACGCCATGCGGTGCACGGTTGGTTCGTGGTGGAGTTTCACCGCTTCCCACTTCTGGGTGCGGTCGGCGGGAGCAATCAGGTAGAAGACCGCGCCGCTCTTCACCGTATCGGACGGATTCCAGCCCGCACCGATGGCAATCTCGGCCTTACCGTCGCCATCGATATCCTGTGCCGCGACGCACACATTATCTTCCTTCGTGAGGTTCGTGGCGATGACGTGCTTCTTCCAGGTCGGGTTTTGATACCACTGCACCGTGGACTTGTCGGCTAAGACGATGTCGGGCTTGCCGTCGCCATCGACGTCGGCGATCGCGAGGCCGTAGCCAATCTCGACCTTGTCGATCTCCTGCAGGCGGAACTTCGGTTCCGGCGCGGCGAACGCGACGGAGGTAAGCAGGAGGGCAAGGAGCGGGGTCGGCTTCATGGTCTGTTTGGTAACCTGTCCCACCCTGCCTGTCGACCGCGGTTCC